>JAEOUJ010000202.1 GCA_016839405.1 Candidatus Gerdarchaeota archaeon
TCAAGAGAAATTAAACCATTATTAACTACTCGCATGAATCCTAAAGTGGTGAAAACTTTACCTATAGATTGTATACTAAAAATAGTGTTAGGAGTGACTTTAGATTTTTTCTCGAGATCTCTAAAGCCAAAAGTTTCAAGCCATAAAATATCTTTTTCATCAAGAAGAGAAATAGCTAATCCAGTAACTTTATTCGTTGAAATTTCTTTTTTAATTTCAGCTCTTAATTCATTAATAATCTCTTTGGAAATTGTTGACATAATTGAAAAAGCAATTAACATTATTTAAAATACACTCACATTACGAGGACACAAATTGTTACTTCACAATAAGTAAACTCATATTGTGAGTTCTCTTTTTAAATCAAAAAATGATAGATAAATCTATGACATTTTCAATTGTAGCTATAGATAAAAAAGAGAAAGAAGTTGGATTTGCTATTGCTTCTTGTGCATGGAACGCAGGTTTATGTTGTCGAGTAGAAGCAGAAAAAGGGGCAATAGCATCTCAAGCACAAGGAAATATTGCTTTTCTTGAACTTTATTTTAAACAATTAGAAGAGAAAAAAAATCTAAAGGAAATTATGGAGTACTTCAAAGAAATTGATAAAGGAATAGAATATAGACAGATTGGATTAGTTGCATTTAATGGAGAAACGCATGCTTTTACGGGGAAAAAATGTAGCTTTTGGGCAGGACATAAAACAGGTAAAGATTATACTTGTCAAGGAGGCATTCTTGTTGGTCCAGAAGTAATTAATGAGATGGCTTTAGCATTTGAAAATACCAAAGGATCCTTGATGGATAGACTATTAGCTGCTTTACAGGCAGGTGATGAAGCTGGAGGGGATGCTCGTGGTAAACAAAGTGCCAGACTACTTGTTAAGAAAATTGGAGGAGGTACGATTGGTGATGATACAGCTATTGATATAATAATAGCAGATCATGATGAACCAATAAAAGAGATAGAACGCATACTTGGTGTGCGCAAAAATCTAGAAATTATTAAAGGATACAATATTAGTCTAAGTGAAGCAAAAGATGAAGAAGAAAAACTACTCATACTTGAAAAAGCGAGCAAATTTATTCAAGATAAAAAAGAAGCAAAGTATGAAGGCTTTTGGGAAAGTATAGGATTTGCATATTATGATCTAGGAAAAATCGAACAAGCTATTTACCACTTGAATCAAGCTCTGAAAATCAGTCCTAAATTGATTCCTGCATATGAAAATATAGCAAAAAAAGGTGAATTACCGCAAGATTTTATTGATGCAATCACAGGTAAATAAATATCATTATTTGATTAAACTAGACAGCAACAACATCAAGATTTAACTCAAATTAAATAAGCAATTTACAGCAATCAAATAAATGTGATTTAATTGTATATTGATTGTCATGCACATGTATTTTTCAGTCCAATTCCTAAAGAAGCAATAACTGATGACATTATAGGAGAAATGCCCACTCCAACAATCGATTTCATAACAAAAATGATTACTAATGCAAAGGAGAAAGGAGTAAGTCAAATTATTGGAGTAATAAGTAATCCAAAGGATTTTCAAAATTATGAGAAGCAATTGGAGCTGGAAAATATAATACATGTTATAGGAATTTCCAGAAATCATGCATCTGAAAATCAAACAGAATTAATTACACTTTTACAAAAGGAAATTGAAAGAAAAACACCTCACGCTATTGGAGAAATTGGTTTGGATTATTCATGTGTTTTTGAGAATATAACAAAAGATGAAAAAAATATTCTCGTGAAAAACCAACAAGAATTGTTTAGAAAACAGATTAGAATAGCAAAAGAATTAGACATTCCAATAGTTGTTCATGCAGGATATAATGATGATAAAGATATTGTAGAAATTATAAAACAAGAACAAGCTTATGATGTTGGTGGTCAAATACACGGATATATAACGAAAAAGGAATTTATCAAAGAATTACTTGATATGGGATTTTACTTTTCAATAGGTTATGTGCATTTAATAGAGGATGGATTGAGAGAGATAATAGATATTATACCATTAAAACAACTTCTTATTGAAACAGATTCACCATATCATTTAATGGAATCACCTAAGAAATTTATTTATCCAGAAGATATTGTTTTTGTAACTAGTGAAATAGCTAAATTAAAAGATATAAGCAATAAGATACTAGCTGATCAAGTAATGGGAAATGCTAGAAATCTTTTCAGATTCTAGCTCTTTATTTACTATTTTTGTTTTTCTTCATTAATAATGGGTTTTACTTTTTCTTTACTAAGTTCATTTCTAGGTTCTTTTCGAGTAAGAATAATTATTCTATCAATTATTAATAATACTGTAGCAAATGGAATAATAATAGCAAAGGATGCTTTTGCAATATCTACAAAGGATATTGACACAATATTGAACCAATTATTAATTTTATATTCAAGAGTAACTCTATAGGAGTATACTTGAAAAACATTTATTCCTAATATCATATATTCCCCATTTTTACTAAGTTGTAATTTACCTGTTACAACACTTCTTATTGAACTCCTACTTTTTATTATTCCACCATTCCATTTGTCTGTATTGGTTTCTAACCAAATTGTATAGTTATTTGGATCTGAAACCATGCTTAGAGTTTCCAATTCATTTACATCTATAAAATAAATACCAACGCTAGATGTTACTGTAGTGGCATTTATTTCAATTGAATATTCAA
>JAEOUJ010000203.1 GCA_016839405.1 Candidatus Gerdarchaeota archaeon
AACGATATTGATTCCTCCATCTATACCCATTCTAATTAGTCTTATAGCTTCTTCTTCATCAACAATTGCTTTAGATGAATCTTTAATTGGCAAGCGCATACAGCCATACCCTAAAATCGAAACTTTTAAACCAGTATCCCCAAGAATCCTATACTGCATACAACAGAATTCTATTGCTCATTATATTTTAATTGCTATTAGTCTTGTTAAAATAAAATGATTCTTAGGACTCACACTTCATCTTAAAGCTTGAGAATTCCGTTTCGGGAAGCACAAGCTTTTAGGTAGTTAGAAAGAATTGTAACATATCTTGGAAGAATAAAATAAGTCAGAATTATTGATTAGAAAGAATTCATTAAGCTATTAATAGGAAAATTCCATCTTCTTCAAGAATAAAATAATGAGGATTAAAAAATCTAATGAATTGAAGGTTATTTTCTCTCATTGCTAGGCTATTTAATATAGATTGTTTTGATATTGACAAATTCCTTGATACCATAATGAGACAATTCCCTACCATAGCCACTTTGTTTTGTACCACCAAATGGTAATCTAGGATCAGATCTTACAAACGTATTGATAAAACAACTTCCTGCTTCAATTTCCTCAACAGCAATTCTTTCTCCTCTAGCAATATCCTTGGTAAAAACAGCACTTCCTAAACCAAAAATTGAATCATTTGCAATGGAGATTGCTTCCTCCTCATTTTTTGCTATTATGATACTTGCAACTGGACCAAAAAGTTCCTCATCATATGCTGGCATGCCTTTCTTTAAATTTGTTAGAATTGTCGGAGGATAAAAAGCTCCAGGACCATCAGGGATGAAACCACCTAGAAGTAGCTCAGCACCCATTTCTATACTTTTTTGAACTTGTTTGTGAAGCTCATCCCTTAAATCATGTCTAGCTTGAGGACCAACATTTATTGAAGGATCGAATGGATCACCCATTTTCATTGATCCCATGTATTCTACAAATCCTTTTACAAAATCTTCTTTCTTTGCTTCTACAACAATAAATCTTTTTGCTGCTATACAACTTTGTCCTGCATTAATTAATCGACTATTTACACAAGTCATAACAGCTTCTTCATTATCTGCATCCTTGAGAATAATATAAGGATCACTGCCACCTAATTCTAGAACAGTTTTTTTGAGCATTTCACCTGCTTTAGATGCTACTGCTTTACCTGCGGGAGTACTTCCAGTTAAAGTAACAGCTTTTACAACATCATTTTCAATTACAGCTGCAACTTGTTTACTACCAATAAGTAATGTTTTAAATGCATATTCAGGAAATCCTGCTTTTCTAAAAACTTCTTCAATAATTAAAGCAGAACCTGGAACATTGGAAGCATGTTTTAAAATACCGACATTACCAGCCATAAGAGCTGGTGCAGCAAATCTAAATACTTGCCAATAAGGAAAATTCCATGGCATAACTGCAAGAATAACTCCTAAGGGTTGAAAAACTACAAAACTATTTGTTGCTTCCGTTTTAACTACTTCAGGTTTTAGAAATACTTCAGCATTTTCAGCATAATATTCACACACCCAAGCACATTTTTCGACTTCAGCAATAGCATCCCTAAAGATTTTCCCCATTTCCAAAGTCAACATTTTTGCATAGGAATCTTTGTTGTCTCGCAAGATTTTAGCCGCTTTTAACATTAATTTCTTTCTTTCATTAAAAGCAACTTTTCTCCATTTCTTAAATTCTTCATTAGATTTTTGTAATATTTCTGAAACCTCTTCTGGTGTCATCTCTTCATATTCTTTGATTTTCTCACCAGTAGTGGGATTTATTGAAACTAATGCCAACTTCTTCACCTTTGCACTACAATAGGAACTTTGAATGCAGGACTATATAATAGTACGGTTTTACAAAATTATATTTTTATGAATGAAATTCTAATTTCATTTCTTTAAGTGACTCTGTTGATGGATCTAGTATACAAACTAATTTAAATAACTCATCAATAAGGACTTTAACATTTTCAGAATAATCAATTGGAAGATCAATAACATGCACTCCTTTTGAGTTCAAGCAATTTTGTAAAAGTGGCAATAAATCTTCAGTCTTGGAAACTCTGTAACCTTTTGCACCATAACTTTCTGCATATTTTACGAAATCGGGATTTGTGAAATCCAATCCCCAATCCTCAAATTTCATGATTTTTTGTTTCCATTTGATCATACCATACCCGCTATCATTAACAATTAAAACAGTAAAATCAAGATTCAATCTAATTGCTGTTTCTAATTCTTGTGAATTCATAAGAAATCCTCCATCCCCACAAATAGCTAGAACTTTCTTTTTAGGATAAACAATTTTTGCAGCTATTGCCGATGGTAAACCAGCACCCATAGACGCCAAAGCATTATCTAAGATAATAGAATTTGGTTCATAAGCATGATAATTTCTTGCAAACCATATCTTGTATATTCCATTGTCTAAAGTAATAATTCCATCTTCGGGAACAGCTTTTCTAACATCCATTACTAATCTCTGTGGTTTGACGGGAAAATCAGAACAATCTTGATCTTTATGGGTGTGTTTATCGACTTCTTTCTTCACTTTTTTGAAGTATTTAAAATCCCACTTTTGACTAACAGTTATCTTTTCAGTTATTTTCTTTACAGAATTTGCTATGTCCCCAATAATTTCAATTTGAGGAAAATAGACATCATCTATATGAGCTTTGAAGAAATTAATGTGAATAACTTTTGTCTCACCATAACGCATGAAGAAAGGAGGTTTTTCAATAATATCATGACCAACATTGATAATTAAATCAGATTTTCGAATTGCACAATGAAGATAATCATTATCTGATAAAGCGGCTGTGCCTAAGAAAAGAGGGTGTCGTTCATCTACTGCACCCTTCGCCATTTGAGTATTGAAAAATGATATCCCTATTTTATTAATGAAATCCTCTAATGCGTTCTGTACTCGTTTCCTATTTGATCCTGCACCAATCAGTAATAATGGGTATTTAGCTAGTTCAATCATTTTTACAGCAGAAGCAATAGCCTTCTCATCAGCAGATGGTCGTCTAATATCATGTTTTTCAAAAATGGTAGCAGTGGTTTCTTCTCTAGCTATGTCTTCAGGTAATTCTATATGAACTGCTCCCGGTCTCTCTTCTTCCGCTATTCGGAAAGCTTCTCGGACAATAGATGGTATTGCATTACCATTTACTACTTGTTTAGTGAAATGAGTAAGAGGTTTCATCATATTGACAACATCAACGATTTGAAATCTGCCTTGTTTACTAGTTTTAATTGGTTTCTGTCCAGTGATCATAACTAAAGGCATACCACCCAATTGAGCATAAGCAGCAGCTGTTACAAGATTAGTTGCTCCTGGACCAAGAGTTGATAAACAGACACCAGCTTTACCAGTAAATCTACCATAAGTAGCAGCCATAAAACCAGCAGCTTGTTCGTGTCTTGTAAGAATCAATTTGATAGAAGATTTTCTGATTGATTCAAGTAAATCAAGATTCTCTTCTCCAGGAATACCAAAAATATATTCCACTCCTTCATTTTCTAAAGCCTTTACGAAAAGATCTGAAGCTTTCATTTTTTTCACTAGAGAATAACTTCATTTCAACAAATAATAAGGATTATGACAAAAAAAGTAGAATTTTTCACTACACTTCTTCTTGAAGGACGAGAAGTCCAGTTCGAGAAGGACACGTTGAGGAGGTAAGTTTTGAACCTTTTCACCAAAAAATAAATGAATTCTAAGGAGATTGTTAGTATGTCTTCGGGGTGGGTTAAATTGAAAAAAGCAAAACTAAATTTATTAATTATTTTTCTACTAATGGGATTTGTTTTTACTAAATCAATAAATGTTGAAATGAAAAAAGAAGAACCAAATAATAATATTGAATTTCTCCCTCAAGCTATGGGCGTGTATGAGAAGTGGCATTTCTATGT
>JAEOUJ010000204.1 GCA_016839405.1 Candidatus Gerdarchaeota archaeon
ACGAATAATTTATAGAAAATTAATTAATAGTTAAGGAGTTGAGTGGGATTCTATGTCAAAGCTAAACATTATACAAAAAGGCAGCTTAATTTTCGCTATTACAGGTAATTTTGTTTTCATTTTCATTCTAAGTTTAGCAATTTATTTTTATCCGGGTGTAAATCGATTTGATAAATTTGCAGAAGGTTTTAATTTTTTAAAAAATTTCATAAGTGACTTAGGGCAGATTATAGCAGAAAATGATCAAATGAATACAATTTCTAGAATACTATTTGTTATTGCTATTGTTTTTTTCTCATTTTCTCAGATTGCTTTTTCTCTTAATGTACCCTTAATTATGAGGAAAAATAAAATCTCCTTAATATTCTCATCATTAGCTTTAATTATTGGTACTATATCAGCTGGTTTGTACATTGGGATCGCATTTAATCCACATGATATTAATCCTGATATTCACAACAAATTAATTTATTCTGCTGCACCTATGGTTTTTGTTTCTTCATTATTATTTACAATAGCATTATTTCTCTTTAAAGTAATTGACAAATTTTACTCATATATTATGTTGACTCTAATAATTATTTTTTTCATATTTGCTATTATAACAAGCATTGGCACTCAATTGGAAAGTGAAATAAATTGGGCTATACGAATTTTGGGGCACACAATCCTAATTTATGCAGAAGCAATAATTTATGGTATAACTGCAATAGGATTTTACAAACACATTAAAAAAGAAGGGGAAGTAGATACTATAAATTTAAATGAAGTAATAAAAACTAACCATACAAAAATTTAAAGCATTATTATATACTGCCAGATATAGATTAATTTCACGAGGAAGATTTAATGAGAATCAACACCGATTTTTTAGTTATAGGTAGTGGCATAAGCGGTTTAGTCTTTGCAATTAAAGCATCAGAATTTGGATCAGTCGCTTTATTAAGTAAGGAAAAAATTACTGAAGGAGCAACTCTTTATGCTCAAGGTGGTATATCAGCTGTTTTTGATGAAGAAGACTCAATTCAAGATCATATTAATGATACACTCAATGGCGGGGATGGTTTATGCCACAATGATGTCGTCTCACAAATATGTCGAGAAGGGCCCAAACTTGTTCGTGAATTAATTGATAATTATGGCGTGAAATTTTCATCCAAAAAGGGTGAATTTGATTTGGGATTAGAGGGAGGACATTCAAAAAGAAGAGTTTTACATGCAAATGATCAAACTGGTTACGAAATTGAAACTAAACTTGTTGAAGTTGCTAGGAAAAATTCAAACATAACTATTTATGAAAATCATGTTGCTATTAATCTATTTGTTGATAATAATGTCTGTATTGGTGCCTATGTTTTAGATAAAAAAGAAAAAATAATCAAGAATTTTCAAGCAAGTATAACAACATTAGCTACGGGTGGTATAGGGAAAGTTTTTCTTGTAACCAGCAATCCTGATGTTTGTACTGGTGATGGAATAGCTATGGCTTATCGTGCAGGTGCAAAAATAATAAACATGGAATTTATACAATTCCACCCAACTTGTTTGTACCATCCACATGCAAAAACCTTTCTTATTACAGAAGCAATGCGTGGTGAAGGAGCAAAACTTGTGGATGTTAATGGAAATCAATTCATGCAAAAATATCATCCGAAAAAAGAATTAGCACCAAGAGATATTGTTTCAAGATCAATTGATGCAGAATTAAAAGCTACAGGTGTTGATAATGTATTTTTAGATATAACACATAAAGATCCATCATTTATTAAAAAACGATTTCCAATGATTTTTCAAAAATGCAAATCTTTTGGCATAGATATTACTCAAGAACCAATACCTGTTGTTCCAGCAGCTCATTATTCAGTTGGTGGTATAAAAGCTACTACATCTGGAGTAACATCGGTTAAAAGTTTATTAGCGATTGGTGAAGTAGCGTGTACAGGTTTTCATGGAGCAAATCGTTTAGCAAGCAATTCATTATTAGAAGGATTAGTATGTGCTGATAAAGCAGCAAAATATGCAGCTGCCCTAAGTATGAATGTTAGTAAGCCTGAAATGCGACCTTTCCCATTCTGGGATCCAGGTGAAGCTGAAGATCCAGATGAGATGGTTATAATTAAACAAAATTGGGATGAAATTCGACGATTCATGTGGAATTATGTTGGCATAGTACGTTCAAATAACAGACTTATTCGTGCTAGTCATCGATTAGATATTGTTATGAAAGAAATAAATCAATTTTATTGGGATTTTAAAATACATCCACATTTACTCGATTTAAGAAGTCTTGCTCAAACAGCAGAGCTTATTATAAGATGTGCTAAAGGTAGAAGAGAGAGTCGCGGAGTCCATTATTCAATTGATTATCCTGAAAAATCAAGTCAATTGTATAACACAGAATTACAAATTTCTATGGTTGATAGAGTACCTATAAATGGCTCAATTAATGAATAAAAAATTTTGAGAAAGAAATTATAATCCTTTCACTTCTTCTATAAAAGTAAGTACTTCTTCAGAGAATTCTTTTGCTTTTATCATACAAGTATAAGCATGTATTGATCCTTTAATTGTAACAATTTTATGGTAAGGTAAATTGGTTGAATATTTTTTTAAATTTCTCTTAACTATTTCATTGTCACATTCATTTTCATCTGGCAACCAAAGTACTGGACAATTGATTTTATCAAAATATTCCTGAAATCTAATATCAAAAAGAGGTTCTAAGAATTTCCAAATAGCTTCATTTGTTTGAATCTTTGCATATTTCCTATTTTCTTTTTGTATTATTTTGTCCAAATCAGATTTTTCTATTATAGTTGTATATGTTACTGATTCATTATTCCATTCATTTTTCATCTCTTTAAGATATTCTTCTTTGGAATCATATTCTTTAATAGGACCAGAAAATGCTTCTTTGAGTTCATTAATATATTTGTTTATTTCATCAACAGAAATTTTTTGATCTTTGCTATCGTGACCAACTAAATCGTATAATCCACCATCAAGAACGATGGCAATAGTTCTATTTGGAAATAATGTTGCAAAACTAATTGCTACATCAGCACCTAAAGAGCTTCCTACAATATAGGCTCTTTCTATATTCAAAAAATCCATTAAACCATTAACATCCCTTGCCATATCATCAAGATGACAAGTTTCAACATCTTGATCTGAATAACCATGGCATCTTAAATCTAGGGCAACTAAATGAAAATTATCTTTTAAATAAGGAATAACGCCATTCCAAGATGCTAATGTTGACCCACCAAAGTGAATTAGTATTATAGCATCCTTTCCTTCATTTCTTGATTCATAATAGCGTATATTAATGCCATTAATTTTTGTCATTAATGTTTTCATCTTAATCTTGTGAAAAGAAAAATAATTATTTAAAAAAATATAAGTTAATCTTGGAAATAAATGAAAAAGAAATTATCTTCATTTAGAAGATAATACTTGATACCATTTCTTAAGGCTATTAAATTTCCATTCTTCACGTCTTGGAGGATGATACTCAATTTCATTAACTTTTTCAATAATAGTTTCTTCTTTATGTCCTTCTGTTATCATTTTCCTCATAAGAACAACTGCCTTATCCAAATAATCGAGCCATTCTTGAACTTTATCTTTACCACAAACAGGACCATGACCAGGTATAAAATATTCTACAT
>JAEOUJ010000205.1 GCA_016839405.1 Candidatus Gerdarchaeota archaeon
ATTGTACTAATTTTAATCTATTAGATTCATTATCTGGCATTGTTGTTTTTAATAATACTTCATAACCATCACCTTGAATTCGAGAACGTAATGGTGGTAAGATATAAGCTAAATCTGAAATATTACATGCAGCAACTAAAACAAAATTACATGGTACATTATCAACACGAACAGAAGCACCAGAGCTTTGAGGATTTCTTCCAAGTATTGGGAATTTCTTTTCTTGTAAAGCTGTAAGAAGTGATCTTTGTAACGGTCCTAGTTGGGATATTTCATCAATAAAAAGAACACCTTGATGTGCTTCATGTATCGCACCAGCTATAATGCGTTTATATGGAGAAGTACCAAGTTTATGATGCCCTCCATAAGGATCATGAAGACAATCACCTAACAATTCTGTAGCACTAGCACCAGTTGCTTGAACGAATAATGTTCTTCGAATAGGTACTAAAACTTTCATTGGTCTGGGACCTTTTTTAGCTTTTGATAATTCAATAGCTTCTTGATCAAAGACTCGTATATTATTACCCGCTTCCTCAAATAGTAGAATTTCCTCTCTTCCATCTGGTAAAATAATTGTTTTCGATACTTTTGATCCATCAGTTGATTTTGCAGTAAATGGTGAAAGTGATAATAAATCACCAAATCTAGAAGCTTTTCTTTTAATTTTAGATTGATTGCAATGAGGACACATTCTCGATTCAGGAATAGAAAATTTCTTACAGTTTTCACAAGCAAAACCTAATTTTACTGATACATCAAAAGGAGCTTTTGAAGGATGTATAAGCTTTCCATATTCACCACTAAGATTTTGTGTTTTAATACTCTTCAATTCATGTAATTTTTTAACTTCAAAAAAAGGCCTTTCAGGATTTTCTGGATTATGTACAATCCAAATTTCTTCTGATGGTAGACCTAAATGAAATGATAATGCTTGGGCAATCATAGATTTACCTATGCCTGGTGGACCAATTAATAATAAATTCCTTCTTTGATGTGCTGCAATTCGTGCAATTTTTACAGCATAATCTTGTCCTATTACTCTTTTAAGAGGATCTCTTGGTATTTGTATATCTAAAGAATCATTAATATCCCTCATTCGAATAAAAGAAGCTGATTCATTATCTTTAGAATTAACTTGATTATTTATTTCACTTGAATTAATTGGTTTTTTATTTTCAAAATCATTTATTGAGGATTGATCTTGTCCATCAGACATTTGCGCTCATTTTAATAATAACAACTGTGAGAAATAAAGAAATGGACTATCTATATATCATGTACAAATATTAGAAAAAAATGATAGGCTAGGATTATTTTAGCCTATAATTAATTCTTAAGCAAAAGTGTAATATTTAATATTTAATGGTCGATTTTCAATTTTTGCTGTTCTAGCACCAACTATGATTGTAATTTTCTTTTCAGAACAAAGATCCAATAATCTTTGTGTAATTACACCATCAAAAACAATTTTTGAAATACCATCTGTTTTTTGAATCTCATCATAAATTGTAGAAACTGGTATCCGTTTCATTTCTTTTGATTTAGCATCTAAAAGAATTCCTTCTTGAATTTCTTTGTTATCAACTGACTTAACAAAATCCATTAATTCATCCGGTATTTTAGGTACTACTCTTCTATCTTGCATTTGTCTACTGCTAGTTGAAATAGGTTGTTTTCTTCTGCTATCTGAACGTGGATATGGTCGTTTTGTAGGACCTTTCTGAGTAGTTCGTGTATCTTGTTTTCTTGAAATTGGTCTAGCACTTGTAGGTTTTGATACTGTTTGTGGTTGTTTTACAACAATTGGTTTAGCCATTGCAGCACTCTTAGCGTGTTTTCTTTTTATAGCTCTTTCAAGAATGTCATTTGCATGAATCTCTGTTGTAAAAGTTGCTCTTTCTAAAGGAACTTTTTTACTAAGTTGTTCAATAATCTCATCAGGTTTTAAATCTTCAACTTCTTTTCCAACAGGAGCACGAGCAATAAAATCAATATCACTATACATTAGTAATTCTTTTAGAATTAAATCGCCACCTCTGTCGCCATCAAGAAATGCTATTGCTGATTTCTTTTTTGTTAGATCAACAACTGATTTAGGAATTGATGCACCTTGTACAGCTACAGTATTTCTTATTCCTGCTCGAAGGCAAGCTGCTATGTCAGCACGTCCTTCAACAATTATAATTGTATCGGATTCACCAAGTTCAGGACCAGCTGGTAATTTACCAAAGTGACTAATACCAGTACTACGAGCTGCTTTAGAAACTTCATCGGCTAATTCACTAGATTCTTGAGTAGCTTCTGAATTCCATTTTTGTAAAAGCTCAGAAGCTCGCTCTCGAATTTTTTTCATCTTTTCAACACGAATATCTTCTATTTTTTTAATTGAAAGTGCAGCAGCACAAGGTCCAATTCGATCAACAGTTTCAATAGCTGCTGCTAAAATTGATGTTTCAACTTTATCTAAACTTGATGGAATTTCTAAAGATCCTTTAGTTTTTCCGCCTTTAAAAGTTAAATTTACTTGTATTCGCCCAACTCTACCACTTTTTTGTAATTCGCGCAATTCGAGGTGTTCAGAAAGTAAACCTTCCGTTTGACCAAATAATGCACCAACTACATCAGGCTTTTCAACTAATCCATCTATAGTGAAATCTGCATATATCATATATTTAGTGGTAGTTGGTTCTTCAGCTACACGATTATTTTTAATATTGTAATCATTTTCCGGCATCTACATTTATCCTCCGGTTTTTTGGATTTATGTAGAAAATAACCAGACCAAAACAAAATAATGAGCCTTCTTAATTGTCTATTTAATCTTCTGCTCATTCATATTGATATTTTTCTGATCAAAAAGAAATTACCATTCATCTATTAAATCAATTTATTCTTGAGTAGTCTATTTAATTTTATTTGATTATTCATACATTTTTTCTATTATGAGTAATTCAAATTTGATTAAGTGTCAAATTAACACTTTATTTTTCCTCATGGATTTTTTATTAATCCAATTTCATTAATATTAATACAGTGATTAATATTCAAGTAATCGTAAATGTGATGAATACTCCACATCTAGGAGTAATTTTCTATTATCTTTTTGACCATTTTATTATTATTCAGTTGGTCTTGTTTATTTTCTTTAATGAAATCTTTTCATAAAAGGTTTTTAAACCTTTGTCTGAAATTGATTCTTATATAATATTAACTTATTCTGATATAAAACCTTGATGTTATGACAAGATATTCTGGTATTTTATATTTATAATAAAATATATAGCAATTTGTAAAGATAATTTTTTATTTGCTTATATAACATTTCTGTACAGATATCAATCATATAACTTTGTTGAGAAAATCTCAGGTTATTGACTGGAGGTTATTAATAGTTTGACTAGCTATAAAATACATTTCAAACGTTTTGTTCTATTACTTAGTATAATATCGTTATATTTCTCAGTAATTATAGTAATGGCTAAAGATAGTATAGGTGAATATAACAAATTCAATAATGGATCAAATATGGAGCTTAATGCTACCATTAATTATTCAGATTGGAATCAGAATATTACTGTTGGGATGGATGGTTCTCTCTTAATTGTTGAAGAGCAAACTTTCTGGTTGCCTTCTGGTTCATATGGTTTTGCTTATCGTGATTTAAAATGGAAACAATTTGATGATGTAACCTCCTGGTCCATTAAATCAGCTCCTGGAACACCTGCTATAAATTATTATAGAATGGATAAAGAATCTGGCTATATTAAATTCTATTGGGAATGGAGTAGATTAACACTACCAACAGGCACAGAATTTACTTTTATTTTAACTTACAATGTTTCTTCAGCAATGGATTTGCGTGGTGATCGTGACCGTGTTTATTGGAATGTAATTGGCGGAGAATTTGATTATTCAATTTATGATATCGATACATTAGTTATATTTCCACAATTATTTAATGCAAGTGATGTAAGGTCAACAACTTATTATCAAGGAACTGGTTCTGGTGATGATGAAGGAACCGTGATAACAATAGATGGAAAAACAGCTGTAGCATTCCATCAAAATTCTGTTGCTCCACTCGAGAGTTATACAATTGATGCTGATACTCCACCATCAGGTATAATTATGCCTTTTTCTATAAGAGTGTATTTAAATCAAAATTGGGTACTTGTTGTTTCAATGGGTTTTGTGCCAATTTTTCTATTTTTTATTTTAGCTTTTCTAATAAAAGGATTAGATCCTAAAGTTAAAGCTATTCCCACATTAAATGAAGTTGCTATGAAA
>JAEOUJ010000206.1 GCA_016839405.1 Candidatus Gerdarchaeota archaeon
ATGAATTTAGTACCTCAATTAAATGACATAGGCCAAAAAAGAATCCATCGATGCCAACATTTAATCCATTACAAAAAACTGTAACAATTAATTTTTTATCTTGAATCAATCCAGACATTGACCTATAACCAAGTGCTCCGCCCATGTGAAGTGGAATTTTACCTTCAGGATTATTTGATAATCCAAATCCTAATCCCCAAACATTGTTATTTAATTTAACTTGAATTCGTTGCATTTCTCGTTTGAGATTATCAGGTAATAGAATATTATTACCATAAAGGTGTGCTTGTAAAAATTTGATTAAATCTTCAATAGTACTACAAATGCCACCTGCTGGTTGGAAAATTTCCTCTGGATACAATGAAAACCTTTCTCTATCTTTTCGTGGATACTTCATTCCATATCCAACAGCATGTAATTTTTTATTTTCTTCAGTAACATCAATATAAGAATTTGTCATTTTTAGAGGATCAAAGATTCTTGTTTGGATAAATTGTGCAAATGTTTGCTTGGTGATTGTTTCTATGATTTGTCCAAGTATAACATAACCTACATTGGAATATTTTATTTCTTCATCAGTTTTAGATGTGCTAAGTCCTTCTTTTATCTGTGTTTTGATATCATCGAGGCTTGGAAGTACATTCAATTCTTTAACATTTTCTTTTCCATCACAAGATAAACCACTAGTGTGGGTTAGTAAATGGCGGATTGTTATATTTTGGAGATTGTCATCTGTCTCAGATACAAACCATGGTAAATATTTTGATATTTTATCGTCAAGAGATAATTTACCTTCATTATATAAGATCATAATAGCAGTAGCTGTGAATAGCTTTGAATGCGAAGCAATTCGAAATAAATGGTTATTAGTAAACTTAATTTTTGCTTCAAAATCTGCATATCCATAAGTTTTTTGAAAAACAATCTCATCTTCAACGAAAATTCCAACAGCTAGCCCAGGTAATTCATTTATGTAGGTTTGATAATCAAGCCAATTACCAATAAATTCAGTAGCTTCTTTTATAACGGTTTTTAATCTATTTTCTTTCATTTCAAACATCTACTTTAAATTTATAAGAATTCCATGCCATCCAAATCTCTATTGTTAATGACTCATTAAATATAAAAACTAAGTATAACTCTTGAAAATAAGATATTTTGAAAAATCTATTTATCTAAAGTTCTTTAACTGAAATGATTTCTGTAGGACATTCATCAGCAGCTTGTTTTACTATTGAAATATCATCATCATTAAAAATTCCTTTAGAGATATTTGCATTAGTTTCGCCATTAACAACTTTTGATTTATAATCATTGTCGGGTTCAAAATGCTTTGGATCTAGTGAATAACAATTACCACATTGAATACATTCAATTCTTTCAATCATTATTTGATATTTAGTCATAAGTTATCCATCTTAATTGCTTGTTAAATAATTTAACTTCGAAATGAATAATTAATTAGAAATAAAAAAAATAGTAACTATTTCCTAAATTTAACTATAACATTTTCAACATCATATCGATATTGAAGCTTCTCAATAATTTCTTCTTTTACATTATTGGCAAATTGGTGATCCTCTGCTAAATCAACTGAAATTTCTATGGTTTTTTTATCGTCTCCACTAATTTTGATATCTGTAATAAGATTTGTTCGAATTACATCCAAACCTGTTAAAGGATTCATTACATGTTGTAAACGACGTTTTACTACTTCTTGAGTTGTAGGTTCAGGTTTATGCACAATTCCATGTTTTTCTTCATAATTTCTAATAGCTTCTCGAAGAGCAGATACAGCTAGAACTGAACAATGAGCTTTTATTGCTGGTAATCCTCCTAATTCATCAGCAGCAGTTTTCCATGAAATTTTCTTGGCTTCATCAATTGTTTTCCCTTTTGCGATTTCTGTAATTATTGATCCGGTAGCTATATTTGAAGCACAACCATAGCTCATAAATTTAATATCAATAATTTTCTTTGATTTTTCATCGACTTTTATAGTTAATTGTACCATATCTCCGCATGCGGGACTACCTTCTACTGCTTTTCCATCTGGATCGTCTATTTCACCAACATTTCTTGGATTCTTAAAATGATCTAAGACTTTTTCGCTATAAGGTAATTTCATTCTTTTAATCACTCCTTAATTTTTTACCTAGTGGACTAATCTCTCTCAGTCTTTTCACTACATCAGATATAACACTAACAACTGTGTCTACTTCGCTAATTTCATTAAATCGACTAAAAGTAAATCGAACTGAACCATGAGCTTGTTCATGATCTCCACCAATTCCTAATATTACATGACTTGCTTCTAAAGATCTACTAAAACAAGCTGAACCTGTACTCACAGCAATTCCATGCATATCAAGGTGTAAGGTAATAGATTCACCTTCAACAGAATGAAATGTTATATTAGCATTTTGTGGGATTCTTTTTGTTTGATGCCCATTTAAATCAGTATCAGAGACCTCATTTAGTATTTTTTTGATTAATCGATCTCTCATATTTTTTAATTTATCATTTTCTTCCAATGTCACTAATTCAATTGCTTTTGCAAAACCAACTGAACCTGGAATATTTTCCACTCCAGCACGTATGTTAAATTCTTGAAATCCACCATCTATCTGTTTTTTAATAGGGGTGCCCTTTTTGATGTAAAGTGCGCCTATTCCTCTAGGTCCATTTATAGTATGAGCAGAAATAGTTACTAAATCAATTGGAATTTTATACACATCAATAGGTAATCTTGTAAATGTATGCGTTGCATCAGTATGGAAAAGGATATTTTTATCATGGCTTATATCCGATATTGCTTTTATATCTTGTACAGTTCCTATTTCCTGATTTGCATGTTGAATTGAAATTAATATTGTCTCTTTTTTAATCGCTTCTTTTAATTGTTCTAAATCAATTAACCCTTCTTTATTAACATCAAGATAGGTTACCTCTAATCCATCTCTTTCTAATGCTTTTGCACTATTCAAAACCGGAAAATCTTCAATTTTAGTTGTAATTATATGATTACCTTCTTTTTCTTTTGCTTTAACAACACCCTTAATAGCTAAATTGCTTGATTCTGAACTACCTGAAGTAAAAACTAATTCTTCTTCTACTCCCCCTAATTTTTTAATTATTTTGTTTCTTGCTTCATCTAATCCTTCTCGGGATAATATTCCTAATGTGTAAGCGAATTCAGAGGTAGCTACTGCATAAGTATCAAAATAGTAAGGTTTCATAGCTTCCAGAACTCTTTCATCAAGTCGAGTGGTTGCTGAATTATCTAAATATATCAATTTCTTTTGCATTTTATCAACTCCTAAATAAATAATGTCATAACTGATTCTCTTGCTTCTTTTACATAAGTTCCAACAGAACAAAAATCAGATATAGCATCTTCTCGAAGATTTTCTTTCTTAATGCCCATAATTTCCATTGTCATGTCACAAGCTAAAATTTTACCTCCCAATTCAATAAAATCTGATAGTAAACCTTCTAAAGAACGAACATTGGCTTTTTTCATTTTATGTTTGATTAACAATTTACCTAATCCAAAATAATTCATTTTTGATAGCGAACCTTTATCGAGTTTTCCTTTCTTTAATCGTTGTAATCCAAAGAAAGTGAAATACATTGAAACATCCATCCCCATAGCAAGTGCACCATTACCAATAATTAATGCACTGTATATTTTATCCATATCACCACTATGAACAATTATTGTTGCTTTATCATTCATAATTTTCTCACTTCTCAGGTATTTTTATTTTTATAATCCATTTATCGTTTTCCTCAACTATACTCAAGAGTTCTAAACCAAGTGCTTTAACAGCCATAGGAATCTCTTTTTTTGACGATTCATGGTCTCCAGTAACTACAATTGTATCTCCTGGTGCTGCTTTACGAATTGCTTTTCTAGTTTCAACTAATGGTGTAGGGCATGTTTCCCCTAAACAATCTACTTCAATTGTCTTTTCTGTTTCATTTGACATAGTATTATTTCACTATGTACAGATTGTTTTATACATTATTTAATGCAATTCATTAAAAACTAACAATATAACAAATTTTTTTCTAATAGAATTAACATTTTACTCATTAGAAATAATGAAAATAAACATGTCTCTTAAATTTGGTTACTTCCAATGTAAATTACTTCACATTTTATTACACAAGTTACAATTTATCTAATTAAAAATGGCAGCTCTAATTTCAATGCCTTTTCTGAGCAATCCTCTTCACAAACCCCACAATACCAACATTCATCATATTTCATGTATGGAAAACCATTTTCATCTAATCTTATAATATCCATAGGGCAACGATCCATACAATCTCCACAACTATTACATAATTCTTTATCAATTATTAGTGGCATTGTTTAAACTCCTTTATTTTTGATTGGTACTAGAGTAGTCTTAACTTCTCCAGGTATTTTTCCCTTTTCTAGAACAACATGATATAACCATTTCTCATCATTTTGTTGAGGATAATCTGTTCTATAATGAAACCAACCCCAACGGCTTTCTTTTCTTACCAGCGAAGCATGTGTTGAGAGTTCAGCACAATCAAGAATATATTGGATTTCTTCAAAACGTCCTAATTCATGATAATCTGCAACTTGTAAATTCTTCATCTCTTCTTTAAATCTTGGAATCCACCACAAAGCTTGACGTAGTTTTCGTTCATTTTTTGGTGGAACAACATAATCACTTATTGTTCGTCGAACTTTATATTCAAATTCTCTAAGAGATATTTCTCCAGAATTTTCTTTTCTATTCATTATACTGTAAAGTCGTTTTTTTTCAATTTGAATCAATGATTCATCGACTTTCATATGTTTAGTTTTATTAGCATATTCTACAGCATTTTCACCAGCGATTTCGCCAAAGACAAATGCTCCAGTCAAATGTTGTAATGGAACACAAGCAACATCACCAGCTGCAAAAAGACCCTTAAGTGTGGTTTCTGTTTTCTCATTTACAAAAACACCTGTTAGTCCATGACCGCCACATAATTGGTACTCAGTTATTCCTAATTCAATTAAACCATCTCTAAAATCTATACCCCTATTCTGCCAAAACCTTTTCTGAATTGGTCGTTCTGTTGTGAAAAGAATTCGTTCAATTTCTTTTATGTTATCCTCTGGAAGATGACTTAATTGAATGAAAATAGGTCCTTTACCCTCACGAATTTCTTTTAACATAGTTTGAGTGGAAAGATATTCAAGTTTAATTTCATCTCCAAATGCATTAATTACCTTCGCACCTCTAGTAAGTGTAATGTAAAGTAAAGGACAATTGAGGTCTTTTATAAGAGGGGAACAACTAGTGTATTCAAAACCTGTTAATTGTGCACCAGCTCTATAAGCTAAAGAATATCCATCCCCAGCGTTTCCAGGATAATCGAAAGTTCCATATAGATACCCAGAATTTGGGAGTGAAAATCGCGCACAACCTCCATTTGCTAATATAGTAGCTTTCGTTGAAATCACAATAAATTCACCAGTTCTCAAATTAAAACCTATTGCACCTGTTACTATTCCTTTAGTAACAATAAGACTAGTGACCATTGTTCTATTCAGAATTCTAGCATTTGAATCATTGACCTTCTTTGCTAAGACAAGTTTAAGATCTGGAGAATCCATTTCAACTAGAAATTTACCTTTAGCATGAACTTGTAAAGAGATGTATTCGTCTTGTTCATTTTTTGGAAAACGTATACCCCAATCCTCAAGTCGTTTTAACATCGGATAGCTTCTTTCAGCCATAACATAACTTGGTTTGTAATCCAAAATCCCATCTGTGGCAATACGTGCTGAATCAAGATATAATTCAGGAGTAGTTATTTTTGGTTGAATAACAATATTTAGAGCATCCATACCCATGGAAATTGAACCACTTCTTTGTATTTCTCCTTTCTCTATAACAAGAATATTGATATCTGGGTTTTGTTCATTGGCAACAATAGCTGCCATACAACCAGCACTACCACCACCAATAATGAGAATATCCGTTTCCAAGTTCATTATTAAACACAGCTTTGATATATACCTATATTTTTGGAATAATATAATTAGCTCGTTTATTTAATTATTAAGTATTATCAATTCTAGATTCTTAAAATACTATGTTAAAATAATGATCTGACTGTAATGTAGGAAATATTATAATAATCATTAAAAAAAGATGCAAGAAAATTGCTATTGGAATAATTATAATATCATTAATAGGATTAGTAGACATAATTCATAGTGAATAAGTTATTGCTATCGCAAAGAAATCACCAGTTCCAAGATATGGTCAAGAAATGGTATATGATTCTAAAAAATATCAAATTGATAATTTCTTAATTTAGATTTCATTATACAAATTAAGATAGAAAAAAGAATAAAAATAGAGAAAGAAACCTAAGAAAATATTCACATTTAGTCAATAAGTTTTTGTAGTTTTATCATATCTTTCACAGATGCTTTAATTTTCACTAATTTCTTTCTAAAAGCTTTAAAGGCATCAATTTCTCCTCGCATCATACCTATAAAAACTGTGCCAGAAATTGTGTAAGAAATATCTGGGTTTTCGATTTTACCTTCTTTTATATCACTCGGAATACCATTAGTTAAAGAGAAATGATAAAACTCATCTAGGTCTGTGAAGTGATATAAGAAAGTTTTATTCCATTTTTTAAATGTATTAATATTATCTTCTCGAGTAAATTTCTGGCGGGTTTCTTCTAGGACTTCTAATACTTTGGCTCTATCGCTTGGAGCAGAATCATCTAATTCTAAAACATCATCTTCTTCAAACTTTGGTTTAATTTTAGCATGTTCTATTGGTAAAATAGGTAGAAATAAATCACGCTCATCTTCTACAAGTTCAATAACATCAAATTTACAATGATGATGGCATTGACCACAACCAATACAAAGTTCTTCAGTAATCTCAGGTAATTCATTACCATTTAATGAAATTGCACCTGTTGGGCAAAATTTTACACATTCACCACAACTTGTACAATTATCAATATTGGCAATAATCGATTTATGATAAGTTTTCAAAACATAAGGCAAATAACCTCTATTATAATTACCCAAAATTCCACAACAATCCCAACAACAATTGCAAAAGATATCAATAGGATATTTGGCTTGAAAATCTTTTAATGGGATTATTCTTGTTGCTTGATGTATTGCTCCTTTATCTTGGAAATCTCTAATCATGGCAATAGCTTCATTTTTTGAAATTTTCCGAGCTATACCTTGTCTAATTACATGTTCTGC
>JAEOUJ010000207.1 GCA_016839405.1 Candidatus Gerdarchaeota archaeon
AAAGTTCATTTATCTATGTCTGATATTGATTTTAATGAAGAAAAAATAAACAATTGTGATATATTAATCTCAACTTATGAAAGGTTTCGTACAATTTTAGGTCGACTGCCTGATTTAATTCATTCTATTAAAAATGTAATAATTGATGAATTTCATCTTATTGGTAATGAAACAAGAGGACCTGTTCTCGAGACAATTTTAACTTCACTTAAAGAAAATACACGATTAATACTATTATCTGCAACAATAGAAAATCCAAGTGATATTGCTAAATGGCTTGATGCTGAATTGATTTATAGTGAGAAAAGATTTATTCCTTTAGATTATTCTATAAAACCAACACTTTATCCAGAACAAGAGATAAAAAAAGCAATAAAAAGAAGCATTACAAATAATTCACAAATGCTTATTTTTTCAGGCACTAGAAATAAAGCTGAAGAAAATGCTAGGGAATATTCAGATTATATTCATCAAAATTGTAAGGAAGTAACGGATTTTAAACCAGAAATGATTAAAACTTTTCTTGAAAAGTATTCAATTCCTCAAGATACTATAGGGAATAAATTAATATTTGAATTAGTTCAGAAAGGAACGGCTTTTCATCACGCGGGACTTAGTAGCATTATTAAAAAATTGATTGAGGAATTATTTAGAAAAAAGTGGATAAAGATATTATTTTGTACTGAAACACTTGGAGCAGGAATAAATTTACCAGCACGAGAAGTTATGATTTTAGATATAAGAAGATGGAACAATGAATGGTTGTCAAGGAATGTTTTTCATCAAATTGCTGGTAGAGCTGGTAGACCTAATTTTGACAATTATGGTAATTGTTTAATTTTAGCAATTGATTCAAATGAAAAGAAAAAGATAATTGAACGATATTGGCATACAAAATCCAATTTTTCTAAAGATATTCTATTAATGAATTTAAAACCAAAATATGATAAAATTGAAAGTAAAATTCTTACTTTAAATGATTTTGAACGAATGATTCTAACATTAATTTATTGCAAAAATCCAACAAAAGAAGAATTACTGAATTTATTGTTAAATTCATATCACAGTTTTGTCGAATGGCACAATATTGTTAATCACAAAAACAAAAGAATGTATATAGAATTGTTCTATGAAACAATAATTGATTTTAATTGTAATAAATTTACGGATTTAATGAATTTTTTAGATAGCCAATTTAATACTTTGGAATTGAATTTTAATGAAACATTTGAAGATGATGAAAAACAAATTTTTGAGATCCTTGATAGAAAAAATAATTTCTATGTTTCACTGAGAAATAATTCTATTAGTTGTACATGTAATTCAAATAAATTAATCTGTAATCATCAAATTTTTGTTTTGCAAAAAATAACCAAAAAACATGCTTGTTTAATACTAGAAAATTCATTTTCAATTTTAAAGAATCTCATGAAGAATGGTTATATTCAAGAAAAATCATCAGGTAATTTTCACACAACATTAAAGGGTAGCATTTGGGCCGAAATGGGTATTAATAGAAAACAATTCGAGTATTTACGTGAATGGCTAATTTATGATTTATTTAAAAAGGGAACAAATTTAGAGAAATTAATTAAAGAATGCTTGCTAATTATGGCTCAAATTTATAATCAAGATGTTTTTCTATGCTATTCTGAATTTAGAAATCCATTATTTGATTATATAATATTGAAAAAAGAATTTAATGAAGTAATTAAAAAATATCAGATTTATGAAGGGGATTTCTTTAGGGTTTTAGTTAATCTAAAATCTTTAATTTCAAGTTTAATACCATTTACTGATTTTTTAGGCTTAATGAATATCAAACAGCTTATGGAAACTTTAGATCTACTAATAACTGATACAATTTTTAGAAAATGAGATAACATCAACCAAAGGAAGCTTCTTTCTCTTTATTCTTAGTGGATTTATGAAATAATCTATCTGGAAATAAGAATGGCAGGGATAAAAGTAAAAACAGAGCACCAAGAAGATAACCATATTGATAACCGTGTTGAAAATAATGTGCTAAGAGTCCACCAATAATAACACCTGGTATTTGTGCAATAATTTTTGATAAGAATAGAATCCCTAGAAACTGACCTCTTTTTTCATTTGGAATTATTAAATGCATTACTGCTCCTCTAGAGATAATATCAGCAGTATTTGCAAAACTAAAAGGAATTATTAAGAGAATACCACTTGTAAGCGGATTAAGTGTTCTAATAATAGGTGCGAAAGCAATTATTGCTGTAGCAAAAGCAAATACTAATCTTGTAATGAGAAGAAAATATCTTTTATCCGTTTTATCTAACAAAAAACCAATTGGAATCGTTAAAATTAAAGAGATAATAGTCATTGCAACAAAGACTAACAATACTTCCCCATTATGCAGAGATAAACCCAAACCAATTAATTCTCCACTTGAAGGTTCATTAATTTGTGTGAGGAAAATTAGAAGAAATGGCATATATGTATTAATACCCATGTGAAGAAGAAAATGACTAATTAAAAATTTAAAAAACTCTTTTTCAGCTTTTATTTCCTTTAGATTGAATGTTTCTTTAATATCATTTAACCAATTTTTAGATTCGGTTGAAGGTTTTTGTTCTTGAAAAAATAATCCAACTATAAGAAATCCTATAGAACAAATTGCACCTGTTATATAAAAAACTGAGGAAGATGACAACAACATTATTGCAAAACCAACAATCGTGCCAAGAGAAGAACCAAAAGAAGCAATTGCATTGGCTTTCCCTAATTTCTTTTCTGGAGTTATGTCTGGTATGAGAGAATTATTGCATACAAAAGCAGCTGAATTGAAAATTCCCATAAGAACATTCAATCCAATTATAAGTAATAGAGATTTACTGATGGGAAGTAAAAAGAAGAATAAAGCAGAAGTAATACCACCTGTCAAAATGAATATTTTTCTACGGCCGAAATTTAAACGCAAGTTATCACTATATGAACCTGCAAGAATACTTGTTGTAGCACCAGTTAAAGCTACAAGACTAACTAAAAGAGAAATAAAAAGAGGTGTAAATTGAGTAACTTCTGCAATATAGTCATTTAGGTATTGTCCTTGAATAGCAAAAAAAACTGACCAAATAAAGGCTCCAAGAGATATTAGACTTAAATTTCTATTATTAAAGAAAGTCATATCGGATCGCTTACCTTCTATTTTTTCTCCAATTGAATCGGGTAAATGATAGAACAAATTATTTTGTTTTTCAAATCGAAACCCCCCAACTAAGCAGGGACTTTGGATTTTTTTGCTGAAGTTTTAGGTTTAGATTTTTTTGATTCAGTATTTTCTTTTACAATAGATTTATCTTGTAATTGTTCAATTTCATTTTTCTTTAATTTTTCAACTTCTTTAATGCCTTCAATTAATGGGCTTGGAGTTAATTCTTCTTGATTTGATTTACTATCCGCTGTATTACTTTCTTCTTCTTCTTCTATTTCTTCTGCATTTGATGATTTTTTGGAAGCAAATGTTTCAATATCTGAAATTCCAGCATTTGTTATATAGTAATCAGCTTGTTCATTTGGCAACCATGCACAATCCTCAATTTTTGCTCTTCGCATATTTTCTTTCAATTTCTTCATTTGAATTCGAATATCCGATGCATGAGCAACAACATGTCCTCCAGCAGCTAT
>JAEOUJ010000208.1 GCA_016839405.1 Candidatus Gerdarchaeota archaeon
ACACATATTCATTTACTCACACTTTGGTTGAAAGCACAATACTCCCTTGCGGATATAGATTTAGAAAAAGCGAAAGTTCTTTTGGAAAAAATTAGAAATATGGCTGATGAGGAAGGTTTAATCAATTTAGCTGAAAAAATCACTCTTCGAAACCAAGATATAATTACAAGAATTGATCAATGGGCTATACATATTAAGAATTACCGAGATTTCTTAAAAGAATAAAAAGAAAAGGAACTAACAATTTTGCTAGTTCCTGAAATGTTGTTTTTCCCGCGAACACAGTCAAATTTTATTCCCTAAAATCCTCACTATGGAAGATACCCATAGGATAGATCCCTTCTGTTGGGATTGCTTCAACTTTATCAGTAAGTTTCCTTATTGAGTCAATATCTTTAGCGTCCCATTGACAAAGAATTTTAGTGATTTTCCCTTCTTTATTAAAAATTGCCCAGCTCTTAATCCAAAAAGCATCTTTATTATTCATAGCTTTGAATGCTTTACCAATAGGTGTTGCCTGTTCAATTGTAGCTGGTATTGGTACTGGATGTACGACTAGAAATTTTGGCATTTTTATTTCTAAACTCCTCATTATTTTGTAGTGTTATTAAATATATTTTGTAGAATATTTAAGTATTTTGTAGTTCTACTATATTATAGAAAAAATTTAATTCCAAAAATAAAAATTTTCAACCATAATGAATATCAAAATTGAACAAATAGTTTATAGAAATTAAGAATATGGTATATTATGAGAGGTTTCATATGTTTGAAACTAAAAGGAGAATAGAAGTGTTATTTTTACTTGTATTAATAGTTGGAATAATACCATTTGCAAACGGAAAAGGTGAAACAGAAGTTATAGAACCTTTCTTCAATATTGATATTTTATTACCAAGCAGTGGTGGTATTAACTTTAAAGTAATTGCTAAAGAGATTGTCATTGAAGAATTAGCAAAGATTGGCATAGGTGTTGATACCATCGATGAAAATACTTGGGAGTTTATCTACCAAAGAACTTTTGATTATCCCGGTCCTTATCCAATTCCCAGTTATGATAGTGGTGGGTATGATATCTTATTTTTTGATTGGTGTTGGGACATTGATTGGAATCCAGAAGATTTGTATAGTAATTCTATGTGTGGTGGAAATAATATTTGTCAATATTTTAGCGAAATGATGGATTGGGCTTTATACAACTATTCAATCGCTTCTACATTAGATGAGAGAATTTATTGGTGCAAAGAAATTCAAGCAATTCTTTATGAAGACCTCCCACAAATTTCATTAGTTTATCCACAACTCCTTTATCCCGTAACACAGGATTTTAATCAAACAAGTTGGTCAGGATTGCTTTGGGCATCAGATTATCAACCCATGGAAAATTGGAGCATTTCAGGAAAAACTGATTTTCATTATGCATCTTTTACCGAGTTTGATGAATTTCATATCTATCATTGTGTTTCTGTAAGTGATGCGCAGTGGTTACACCAAATATATAATGGCTTACTTGAACGCAATCCTATATCAATATACACCAATAGTTATACTCCTCGAATAGCTACCTCTTTTAGTACAGATGATGGTTTGACTTATAATATTAAAATTAATCCAGCAGCTGTTTGGGGTGATGGAGAAGTACTTAATGTTTCCGATGTAGAATATTCATTTAAACTCATGATTACATCTGAATTTAACTCCCCGGACTTTCAGTATTGGTGTAAATACTTAGAAAATTCATCTTTTAATATTATAAATGAATATGAAATTGAAATTACCTTTAAGCAACCATTTGTCTTTCATGACACAAATCTAGGTTTGGATTTGATTCCTAAGCACATTTGGAAATCAGTACCCCTTGCAGATCATCCTGAACAAGCTCTTTTATGGGCTCTAAGTGACCCCTCGAAATTAGTAGGTGCTGGTCCTTATTACTTGTATGAATATGATTATGCCGATGAGATAATTCATCTAAAGAGAAATGACTATTTCGATGATTGGTCAGGAATTACACCTAATTGTAGTGATATCTATTTTGAATTTTACCCTAATAAGGAAAATGCATTAGCAGCATTAATAGCAGGGACAGTTGATATGATTGATGCTCATTTCTATACAAGTATAAGTGATATTCCACTTGAAGCTAAATATCTAATTGCAGATATTCCTGTAACACAAGAAATAGTGATCAATAATTTCCATCCGTATCTTGGTACTGGTGAAAACTGTCCAATATCTAACTCAGAATCTGGGAAATATGTGCGAAAAGCAATAAGTCACATAGTTAACAGAGATAGGATTATAGAAGTCTATAATAACTCTAGAGAATTGCCATTAAAAGCAGGCGTAAGTAGTTGTCCAAGTGCATCAATAGGATTTGATACAACATTACAACCTTATGAATACAATTTAACTAAAGCAAAAGAATACATGAATTTAGCTGGATTTGTATATCCATCTGAATCAGGTACAATTGGTTTATCAATTGGTTTAGAAACTATTTTTAACCTTTTTGCTTTACTAGGTGGAAGCCTATTGATTTTCAGAAAAAGAAAAGAACAAAGTAAAATTTAGATTAACCAATGACAAATTGACATAATAAAATAAGAAAAAATGATAAATTAATAAATAAGTTAATTTATCGATTTTCAATGATGTTTTTTCTTATGATATAGGATTGCGCTTAATGCTATTGATACTAGAAAGACAAAACTATAGATAGGTATAGTAGCTTCTGATGTTGGTGTTGTTAGTGTCATTGTTGCTGTGAGATCAATTCCAAGTGCAGCAGCAATTATTGGACCAAGATTTTGATAGTTTACATAAGCTGTAACAAATGGTAAATCTACATATGGCCCATCAAAAGGATGCAAATATGTTGCTCCAGCATTTTCTATTATTATTTTACCTTCACCATCTTCCCAATAAGCAGTTATATTTTTGCCTTCAATTAGATCAAGATATGCTAATAAGTATGGGCCTTTGTCTAAAGCTACAATTAATAATCCTTCGTTATAGGCTTCAGTTATAATTGACATAGCATCAGGATAAAGTGTTAAATTAGAATCATCAGGTATAGTTAGAATATCATATTCTGCAACATTAACCTCTGAACAAAGATAATCAATATCAGTAAATGAATCACCATAGTAATCTATTAAAGGATTTTCTGGTGCAATATTATGTGCTGTCAAACCATATGGTTCTAATAAATAAGTAACCATAAATGTAGTACCACCACTGGGAAGAAAACTAGAACCCATAAGATTAATCATTTTATAACCATTCAATGCTTCTTTTGTTTGAAAGGTCTCTACAGATTTGGTATTATCCAGCAATGCATTTGAATTTGATGTTAATATTCCAATCATCAATCCTACACAAAAGAGTGTTGTCAAACCTTTAAATTTCATTTTTCTCAACTCTATTAATATCGCTTTACTGCAATATTCTACAAAATGTTAACAATAATTTTGTAGTATTATTAAATATATTTTGTAGAATATATAAATATTTCGTAGAACTACAATATTGTTAAAAACATACTACGAAATTATGATGAAAAAATAATCAGAATTAAAAAAGAGAAGATCGGATAAATCATCCGATCTATTTAGTTTAGAGAATAGTATTATGTTGGCAAACAGTTAGGTAAATCAAAGTTATGATAAGAAGACCAACCATACATATGATAGGTTTCATACACAAGAAATGGTACAAGAGATGCAAAAAAGTCAACAAATAGTGAACGATCTATTAATGATGCAAGTGAAAATCTTAGATTTTCATCAGCAAAAACTTTTCCATTCATTGCATTAAGGAATAATGCTGGAGTAAAGACTAAATCTGGGTTGCTGTATTGTGCCAATGGAATAATTAATTGCTTTTCCCAAAGTCTTTCTTCTACATCATGGAACTTATCAATCATATCAGCAATTAATGCAGGCATATCCTCTGGAGCAGTATAAGGTGCTTGTAAATAGTAATCAAATATCAATTGGTTAACAAACTTATGTAATTTCGCATCATCATGCTTAAGCACCAACCAATCCAAACCTGCTAAACAATAGGCTAAATTGAAAATATCATCAATATTATAAGATATTGATATTCCACCATAAGCTAAGTCAAAAGCACCAGCAGAAGTTATTACACCCCATTCTTCAAATGTACAATAAATAGCATTAACACTAAAACCAAAACTTTCAACACTGTTTATCATTGCATCTACTAAGTACTGTTCGCCAGCTCTTAGATAAATTACAAAATCAATTTCTGTTGTATCATCAGCATTTACTGAAACAATTGTAGCTATTGGTAAAACTAAGAAAATAATTAGAAAGGTTATTTTTTTATGTTTGAGTCTAATTTTCATTTTCCTCCCGAATAATTTCGTAGTATTATAAAATATATTTTGTAGTTTATATAAGTATTTTGTAGAACTACAAAAAACTTTTAAACAGTAAAAGGATATATTCTAATGAGTGGACACTATGACAGAACAAAAAAAGAAAGTAGGAAGACCGAGGAAATATGCTTCAAGAGCGGAACGACAAAAAGCCTATCATGAACGTAAGAAACAAAGAATGAAAGAATTGGAAGAACAAGTAAAAAGAATAGAAGATCAAAATCAACACTCAATAGAAATTTCAGATGAACTTTTTGATCAAGTAGATTTTAAGAAGATATCAAAAGTTTCCTGGAGAAAAATTACTCCTAGTGAAATAGCATTAATGGGGACTCAAGAGCTAGAATCGATAGTCACCACTCTTAGAGATGAAATTCATCAGAATCATTCTTTTAGCAATTCAATGGAAAATATTGTTTTGGGAATCATAAGCAAGCATCATCTTGAATCAAAAGATGAGATGTCAAATGATGAAATTAATGATATAAAATCAAATCTTTTAGATTCTTATGAACATCTAGAAAGTAATATTCAACAACAAACATTACTCTACCTTATGGAAGCAGAATTAGCTAGCAGATTACGCTTAGATACTAAGAGAACAAAATTAGATCTTTTTGAAGCGAAAATTGATGAATTAGAAACTAAAGTAAAAAAGAAGGAAGTAAAAATAGAGGAAAAACAAACGAAATAATTTCATGGATATTTTTGTCAAAAAATTTATTTTTCTTCATATTTTTATATTAATACAAATTCCCAGAAATTGGCAGTTATTTATTAATTTCTTAATTTCAAAACAAAATTTGTAATAATCTTTCAATATAAATTTGATTAAAAAGGATTAATTAGAATGGAGAAAGAACTAGATAAAGCAAGATATTTTTTACGAACAAAGAAATATAATGAAGTTTTGGATATTATATCAAAGGTTGAAAAACAAGATGAGACTAGTGCAATAATTAAAGATAGGATTTTTGATTTAAAAACACAAACACTTTATAAATTAGGGAGAATTGAAGAAGCATACCAAGAAATTGAACGAGATATTATTGAATTTACAGGTAAAAAAGATTGGGTACAAGTCCTTGATTCAATGATTCTAAAAATCAGAATTAAATTCATTGAATCGAAAAAAGATGATTTATTAGAAATAGCTGATGAAGGATTAGAAATTTTAAA
>JAEOUJ010000209.1 GCA_016839405.1 Candidatus Gerdarchaeota archaeon
CTTCTAAAATTGATGTTGTTGCTCGAGTAATTCTTTCAATATTTCCTAAATATACACAATCAATTGAACCTTCATTAGATGTTTTATTCACTCATGATGAACCACATTTATTACAAATTAATGGATTAAGAAATTCTATTAATCAACATGATGAAATAAGTATAGCTGCAGAAATACGTGAATTGATAAAGAATAATATTCCTACAATAAACAAAGTAAATTCTACCGACCTACAAGCACAATGGTTGTCTATAGATAATTTGGAATCTTATTTAGAAACTGCTAAAACAAATTTTGAGTGTATTTATTATTTACATGAAACTGGTTATTCAATAAATGAAATTTTAACACAAATTCTTGAATGTGATAGAGTTATGTTCATTCTTGGGGGTAGGCATGATATCTCTAAGGAAAATGAAAAAATTCTTTTAAATTTTGGTATAAAGAAAATTAATTTAGGTGAAAAATCTTATCTTGCTTCAAGCTGTATCACTAAAATTATTATTTCGTTAGAAAAAAAGTTGCCTTTATAATGGTTTAAGCTATATATATTTAACAAAAAATCTTTATTTATCTAATCGGAATATTCAAATAATCCTTAATAATTGCCAAATTTAAACAACATCACGTAATATTTACTCATTGCTAAATTAGTTATAGATGGTGGTGGAAAAAGTGTCTGAAGATGAAGAGATGGCTTTAAGAATTTTAAAAGATATAAGTGAAGATACAAGTGTTCCACGGAATATTCGTAGAAGTGCGAGTGATGCTTTAGAAACTCTAAATGATGTTGATCAAGAACCTTCACCCGCTATACGTGCCAATATGGCCACAAGTATATTAGAGGAAACAAGTTTGGATCCAAATTGTCCTGTTCATGCGAGAACTTTAATTTGGAAAACAATTTCAATTTTAGAAACAATTGAAGACAATGAATAATTCCTCTTTTTTAACATTTTATAATAATTCATTTCTATTTAGACAGAAATTTGAGTTTTCGATAATTTCAGGAGTTTATTTTCAAAATTTTTTTCTCCAATAGCAAGTATTTGAAGTTGACCATAACCTAATTGATCAATATAGCTTTTAACTATCCGAGCATTAAAATTATAATCGATTATAATCATTCCAATTAGCTTTTTATCTGACAGATGTATTTGCGATGCTGCAAGAAGAGCTTTTAATGATTTCTTATTATTATAAGCTATAGAAAAATTATTGCCAAGTGTATCTTCAATTAAAAAATTACTAACCCAAATTAATCCTACAATAGAGTTATTTATATAAAAATCAAAACGCCAATTTTTTCTTTCTAAACCTAATTCAGAATAATTTACAAATGCTATCGATTTCTGATTAAATTTAAGGTTATTTTGTTTGCAGAATTTTGCTAAATAATTACATATTATTTTTTTATCTTCACTTTCATATATTGAATAAACAATGAAAGGATCTGAAGGAAATGGAATAATTATCTTAAAAATAATCCCATTTTCTATTAGATATAAAATATCATTTTCCCGAAATCTTGTTTCATCTAGAGCGATTTTATATAAGCCAACTCTTTCTCTATCCAAGCTGTTTTTATAAATCCAATTATTAATAGCTAATTCATTATAGAACTCTTTATGTTCATTTTTAATCACAGAATAATTCCCTAAATTCTTCTTTTGTTTTATTTTTGATTTAGAAATAACTGCTCTCGAAGAATTTTGTAAATCAAATTTTCTTAAAGAATTCTTTATTTTTTTAGATTCTTTTTCTATTTTTATCTTTGAATCATTCTCTGTTATATCAACTGATTCCCCAGCTTTTTTTTTATTGTTAGCCTTTTTCACATGATCTATTGCTTCTTTCCATAATTGATCAAATTCTTCCTCAGCTTTAATCAGAATTGAATTTTCTTCATTTGTTTCAATTATTTGGTTATCATATTGTGGTATTTCAATTTCGGAGCTTAAATTAGAATATTCAGTTATTTCCTCCAAGCTTGAGGATTCAACATCTATTATGTCATTAAACTGTTCAATTGGTTCTTCTTGTATTAATTCTTCATCAAATAAAATATCAATAGATTGCTCATTATCAGAATTGCTTTCTAAAGAAGTTCTATTTTTGCTCTTGTACCAATAATAAACTATTAAACAAACTTCAAAACCAAATAATCCAAGAATGAGTAACCAACTTTTTGAAAATATATATGCAGGGATTGATAACAAAAAAATCGTATAATTTTCTAATAAAGTTGCAGAAATTAATAGAAAAACATATGTAACCAATAGAATGCTATTAAATACTATTGTACCGATTAAGATTTTTCTTAGTATACTTTGACTAAGTTTGATCTTCATAAAGACCCGATCCTTAAGCAATTTATTATAGTTATGTTTTGATTTAGCTTTAAAAACTCAAACAATGTTAATTTCTTAGACAGAGTATTATGACAATATCTATTCTGATTCATCCCAAGTACAAATAATCGTTGTTAAAGTAAGTCCGAGATCATGTTTTCTAAGATATTCTTTTTTATGAATGCACTTTGAACATTTACTATAGGTTATACAGTGTTTTGTTCTAGGACAAATAATTTCATTGAATTTTAATTGAATATTAACATGTGTATTTGTTATCGATTGACTGTTATTTACTTCACTAGAATTGTTTGATGATTTTGTTATCAAATCTTTAAACATTAGAAAACCTCTTTTTATTTCATAATATTTTTCTAGATTCAAATTGAGATGTATTATAAGCATAAGAAAATCAAAACTTCCCTTTTTAAAGACATCAATTTCTATAAAAATTCATTAAATAATAAATCAATGCTTGATGTAAAATCATCAAGAAAATGTTTTTTTAATGTCATTTTCATCTGATTGGGTATTTTATATACTCTATTTTGAAATCATTTTCTGAGTGGGTTAAAATGATTACTACATTTAATCTCTTTACTTCAATTGCATGGAGTATCGCAGGACTAATCTCTATAATCAATAGCATTCTATTTCTTCTTAAGAATCCTAAAAAACGGTTAAATCAATTATTCTCAATTGGTTTTAGTTGTTGGTCACTTTTATTGTTCTTTAATGGAATTACGTTTGCAATTGCTTATAAATCACTTACATTAGCTAATCTTTTCAGAGATCTAAGTGTTATTATTGGTGTTTTAGGAGTATTTGTTCTATGTTTAGCTACAATTGGTATTTACTTTGGCGCTGAAGTTTTGCGATGGTTCCATTATTTGATAGCTTTCATTATCTATATTCCAATAATAATAGTAGGAATGCTTAATGATTGGGTCATGGTTGATGGATTAGGTGGTTATAAAACTACTGATAATTGGATCGGAAAAAGTATGTTGCAAATAGTGCCAACTATTTTAATCATAATTGGTATTGTTTTATTAATTCTAACATATTTCAAGGTAGAAAATAAATTAGCCAAGAAACGCATTGGTTATTTCATAATTGGTCTATCATCTATAATACTTGGCATGTTTATGTTTGTTATAGATACAATGATAGAAATTTCACCATACCTCTTTCCTTCATTAGCAATTGTTACTTGGGTTACAGGTCCAATTATAACACTTGCTGGATTTTATGTCAAGCTTGAAACTAAGCCTAAAACATTTCCTGAACATGGAATCGGCTCAATTGAAACAAAGACCCTTTGATCCAAAGCAAAAAACTCGAAAGACCCTCTTAGAAATAGGTGGTGCTTTTAGTACCACCTATTCTAGCTATTTTTTTTAACTCATAATTAGAAGCAAGTTTATTATTAGGTGTTAATTTGAATTAGAACAAAAACTATGGTGAAATAAATGACTTCTCAAATAAAAAGGAAATTAAAAAATCGCATTCCCATAGTTCTCAATGAAAAGGCTAAAGTTCATATTGGTAAGAATGGTTTAACACCTGCTATATATACTGAAATTAGTAATCAATTGGCAAATCATGAATTAATCAAAGTGAGATTCTTAAATAATTATCTGACTGAAAATTTACAAAACGATATTAATTCAATTACCATAAAAACTAATTCACAAGTAGTTGATAAAAGAGGTAAAACTATTCTCTTATACAAACCTAGAAAAGAATAAAGAATAATTATTTTATATTATTAATTTCTGGTTTGTACATACATAACTAAAGGAAGATTGTTATGACTACAGTTATTTCAGGTCCTGGGCAGCCAATTATTGGAAAACAATTAGCTAAACTAATGAATGCAAACCATATAGAAGTTAATCACAAATTTTTTCCCGATGGTGAAAGAGATTTAATTCTCTCAAGTGAAAAGTGTGATAAAGAAACATTTATCGTTCAATCGATTCAACACCCGCAAGACTCTAATCTCATTAGTTTGCTTCAATTAGCTTATACAGCAGATGAATTTGGTGCTAAAAATATAACTCTTATTACACCATACCTTGCTTATAGCGCTAAAGATCGTCGAATCTTAAAAGGAGAGGTTGTTAGTATCTTCAATATATTTAAAATGATTGAAGCTACACCAGCAAAAAAACTATTAGTTATAGATATTCATAATCCCGATGTGCTTAAGGGAAAAGAATATTTCTATCATAATTTCTCTGCGATGCCTGCTTTTGGTGAATATTTTCTAAAGAAAAATCTAAATAATCCACTAATACTTGCACCTGATTTAGGTGCTAAAGAACGGGTTTCAATTATTGGTAAAGTAATGAGAGCTGATACTGATTTTTTTGAAAAAAAACGTGATCCAGTAACAGGTGAAATCAAACTTATCCCCCATGAGCTTAATGTTAAAGAACGAGATGTTATTATAGCTGATGAAGTAATTCGAACAGGAGGAACCATCGCAAAATCTGTTGTAGCATTAAAAGAAATGAATGCAAATCGTGTTTATGTAGCTAGCACTCATTTAATGTTAGTTAATGAAGCTGATAAAAGAATCTTTGCTGCTGGTGCTGAAGAGATAATTGGTACCGATAGCTTACCTTCTGTCTATTCAAAAATACACGTTGCACCTTTGATTTTTAATCAAATAAAAAAAGAATAATTTCATAATTGGTGGACCTTGAAAAATGAATATTAACCCCCATTTTTTCCATCTTTCAGGTATCCATCCCAAATTACCTGGTTTTGAGATTACATCTATATTTGAAAGTAAAAATTATTCTTATCAAGTAATTGATCACATGAAACAATGCCTTCTTGTAAATTGCTCCTCTGATAGTGCTGTATTAGCAGCAAAACGAGCTGGATATTGTAAGAGAGCTGTAAAAATTCTTTTTCATGGTAAATGTGATAATTTGAATTCTTTAGAAATAGCACACAAAATTACTATGAATGTTGATTTTAAACCCCACCTATCTAAAGGCGAGTCATTTCTTGTAAGAGCCTATCACATAGGTAATATAAAATTAAAATCTGTGGAAATAGAACAAGAGCTAGGAAGAGAAATTTGGTTACAAATGGAAAAGAAAAACAGTGTTAAAATGATAAATCCAGATAAAATATTTGTCATTTTATTTATAGATAATGATTTCTTGTTTGGTTTGGAATTATTTGCACAAATGAAAGGTTCTTTCGTAGATAGACGACCAGATATTCGCCCATATTTTAAACCTGGAACTTTAGATCCACGATTTGCTCGTTTAATGGTTAATTTATCAATGGCAAGTGATGAAAAGTATCTTTTAGATCCATTTTGTGGTCCTGGAGGAATTCTTCTTGAAGGCACATTAATGAATTGTAAGGCAATTGGTGTAGACATTGATAAAAAAATGATTCAAGGAGCAAATAAAAATCTAAATTATTTTACTCCAAAAGCTTATTATGAATTAATAATAGGAGATGCTCGAAATCTACCTTTCATCAAAACAATTGATTCTATAGCTACAGATCCGCCCTATGGAAGGTCTACATCAACTCATGGCCGAGAAATAAATAAACTATTAATGAAATTTTTTGAACAAGCTAATCAAGCTTTAATCAATGGTGGTTGTTTGGCAATTGGGATGTTTGAGGAGGTTCCTTTACAAGATGCTGCAAAAGATAATAATTTTGAAATAAAAGTTTATGAAAAAATATACATACATAAGTCATTAACAAGAAAGGTTGGAGTGTTTATTAAAAGATGAGTTCCATTCGCATTGTTTTTTTAGGGACTTCTGCAGCTGTTCCACAGAAAAATCGATATTTAACAAGCATTGCTATGCAAAGGGAAAATGGTGAAATATATCTCTTTGATTGTGGGGAAGGAACTCAATTTCGATTAATGCAATTTAATGTAAATTTCCAAAAGATATCTAAAATATTCATAAGCCATTTACATGGAGACCATTTATTTGGATTATTCGGATTACTCTCATCAATGAAACAAATGGAGAGAACCAAGGCATTAACAATTTTTGGACCTCCAGGTACAACAATTCTATTAGAAAGAGTTTTTGGTTCTACAGAAAATTATGGATTTGATTTTCCACTTGATATTCAGGATATTGAAGAGGGTTTAGTTTTTGATGAATCAGATCATAAAATTGTAAGTAAAAAAGTCTTGCATTCAGTTTATACTCTTGCTTTTGCTTATCTCGAGAAAGAGCGTTTGGGTCGATTTAATAAAGAAAAAGCTATATCATTAAATGTTGAAAAAGGAGAAAAATGGCGGAAATTACAGACTGGAAAATCAGTTTTGTCAAAAAATAATCAAATTATCACACCAGATATGGTTTTAGGACCAATTAGACGAGGATTTAAAATTGTTATTGCTTTTGATGGATTGTATGATCAAGAAGAGTTTGTTCCATTTGCAGTTGATGCTGATGTCTTGATTTTGGAAGCTACATATGGAGATGAAAAAGATGATTTAGCTAAGAACAAATTACATTCTACAGCGAGATGGTCAGCTAAAATTGCCAAAGAAGCAAAAGCTAAACGATTGTATCTAACTCATATTTCTCCAAGATTTAAAGATTGTAAATCTCTAGAGAAACAAGCAAAAGAAGAATATCCCAATGCAATAATAGCATATGATGGTTTGGAAATTAATCTAAAAAGGCGTGATTTAGATAAAAAACAGAAGAAATAATTAAGGGAAATTTCTCACTAGAATTACTTCAGCACCATTCTTTGTATATGGTGTAAGCCAATCAACTAAAAGGTCTATATTATCATATTCGATTTCAACCCTTATAGGCCCAAGAGGTGATTCTCCTTCTTCATCACAAAAATTTAACTTTCCAACGTAAGCTACTTGTTTATTTAAATAAAAGAAAGTTGAATTTTCTATTGTATTATTTCGAAGTGTTTTTCTTGCGACATCTAAAATTCTGTGTTGACGTATTAAATCAAATAGTAAATCTAAGGATCTAGGTTGTTTACTTTCTATGAAGAGATAAATATCCTATCCAATTTCTTCTTTTTGAATTTCACCAGAGAGAATAGTATTTTATGCAACAGCTATTTTTTCAGGATCTTCTGTTGGATATTGTTTAGTAATAACTTTAA
>JAEOUJ010000210.1 GCA_016839405.1 Candidatus Gerdarchaeota archaeon
ATTTTTTTTGATAAAATCTTTATATGAAAAATCATTTCAAAATAATAATGCCTATCTTTTGGGATTCTAATGATATATGATGTAATAATAATTGGTGCTGGTGTTATTGGCGCAAGTACTGCTTTTCATTTAAAAAAGCGATCTCCTAAACAAAATATACTTTTAATAGAGCAAAATGAAAAAGCAGGTTTAGGCAATACATCAAAAAGTGCAGCTCTATATCGAAATTTATTTTCATCAAAAACAAGCCAAAAATTGGCAACTAGCTCTATAGCCTACTATGAAAGTATTGCTCAAGAAGTAGGATTGAAAAATCTTGGATATTTATGGATGTTTTCCAAAAGAAATTGGAAAAAAATACAATCTGGTCTACAAAAATTGGATGCCCAAAAGAATAATTTTGAAATACTTACAGCAGGAGAAATTCCCTCTAATTTAATTCTAAATACAAAAGATTTGGGTGATTTTCAAGATATCTATAGACTAATTTATGGCCATCGATGTGGTGCATTATCAGCAATTAAATTAACACGATTTTATATTAATCAATTTGAAAAGCTGGGTGGGAAAGTGCTCTATAACTCAAAAATCGTTGGAATTGATTTATCTGAAAAAGAACGAAATTATCCTCCATGGGCTGATGTAAAAATAATCTCAATTAGAGATAATCAAGGGATTATTTTTCAAGCACATTCATATATTTTTGCTATTGGAGCTTGGTCACATAATTTACTTTCCATAATTGGCATTGCTACTCAGATTTATCCACAAAAACGTCAAATGTATACACTTAAAATTAAAGATCCCAATCAAATCGCAGTTGATTCATCTCAAAAAATCCCAATTATGATTTTACCAACTGGCGGTGTCTATATTAAACCTGCTTTATTGAATAAATTACTAGTTGTAGGTTGTGCAAATGAATTAGGAAATCCTTTTACAATGAATTACTATCCTCCGGAAGCGGAAGAGGAATATTTTAGAAATGTGATTGCACCTGTTTTAGAACATTATTTTCCTAAATTAGCTGATTATTCCCTCTTATCTAAATGGGCTGGATATTATGCTTATTATTGGCCAGATAAAAATCCAGTTATTGAAAAAGTATCTAATATACAATGGGTAAGTGGAACTTCCGGTTCTGGTATTATGAAAGCAGATGCGATTGGAAGAATAGCTACAGGTAAAGCACTAAATGAATCTAAAGTAGAATTATTTGATGGCACAGATTTCACGGTATCAAATTTATCGCTAAAATACCGAAAAGTTGATCTTGAAGAGCTAGTTATATGAAAAAGAAGTAATTAAATTGTATTATATTTATGTCGAATTAAAATGGGAAATTAGGTTAAATATACATATTAAACTTTGTTTAGAAAATCTTTTATGCTAAATTCTTATATTACATTTGAGAGTATTTTGATGAACAAAGCAGTGTATTATAAATTTATGTTCATGACGAATGGTATAGGTTATATTCTATGTGCATTAATATTTGGAATATTTGCACCAACAGTTCCTGGATTTCTTGAATTTTGGGGATTTGCAAGTAAAGAACTTATATCAATAGAAACTCTCTTTTGGTTATATAGCTATCTAGTTTTAATCGGTATTTATGGATTCATGTATGTTCTTGTAGGATTAGATATAACAAAAAATCATCTTATTGTCTCTTCTGGAATGATTATGAAAGCTGTTTATTTCATAATATGGTTAATATTCTATATTCTACATGCTGTTAAATGGGAATTCCTTGTTGTAGGTGGCATTGATCTTATATTCATGATTCTTTTCATTGAATTCTTTGTCAATTATGGAAAATTAGACCGTGAAGATATTATTGGAGCTTATCCATATAAAAAGACCGAATAATTAAATCATGTTTAAACTACTTTTATTTACAAACAATAACATTCATTTACTTAAAAGGACATTTATTATTAACTAATGTAAATATCTCTGTTTAAGAATAAATTTGGTGATTATATCTTGTCAATATATGATGACATGTTAAGTGAAGATAAATATTTGAAAAAATATGGTCTTCAAAGAAATCCTTTTGATAAAAATACTGCTGAATCAATGACAGCTGATGAAATTGTTAAAATGCATGTAATAACTGCTGCTGATAAAAAAATAGCCTCAAATATCTCTACTATACTAAATGGTGGATCAGCTACTGTTGCATTAATTGGTGAATATGGTTCTGGAAAATCAATTCGTGCAAGTTCTATTAAAGAAACACTGAGGAATAAGGGAGCATTAGTTTTCTACACCAAATTACCCGGTGGTACTCCCGGAATTGTAACTTATGCTCTTTTTGAGAGTGTTTGTATACCTTTAATTGATAATAAAGATATTTCCGATGATATCCGAAATTTTGCCAAAAAATTATGGGAGAGTTATAGAGAAATCTCAAACTTACCTGAATCTAAATTCAAACCTTATGAAGCCGGGCAAGATTTAGCTAAATTATTCAAAAAATTAAGTGAAGATGACATTATCTCTGGTTTAGTTATTGATGAATTTGAAGAAATTATTGAAGCAAGCATACAGCGTGAAATTAGAAAAACATTCGAAATATTGCGTGAATATCTAAGCCACGCTGTTGGTATCCCGGGACACATAACAGTCATTTGCTCAACTCCAAACGCTTGGGCTTCTCTTAAAGAAATTCATCCTGCTGTAGCTACTAGAGTTCATGTAGAAATTGAATTTAAAACAGTTAATGATAGTATAGCTATTGAAATCGTTCGAAAACGTTTAGCGACTTTTCGACCTGATGATCCTAAAAGTTTAGCTCCCTTTACAAGTGATATTATTATGAAAGTAAACAAAGAATATGCTTCTGGTAATCCAAGAATGCTTTTAATAGTTCTTCGCTCAATCTTAGATGTTACTGCTCAAAACAATTTGAAAGATGTTACATCTGAATCAATTAAGGAAGGAGTAGAATTTGCTCGAGAAAAACTTAAGGATGCCCAAAGTGAACGAATTAAACAAATATTAACACCAAAAATGCGAGATATTTTAGAAGTAATAATAGGTGAGAAAGGTGGCGGTCCAGTAGTAGGAACCTCTCTTTCAGATGAATTAAATATGGATCAAGGAAATCTTTCTAGATACCTTAATCAAATGGCAGCTTTAAATTTCTTGAATAAAAATCGTGATGGAAGAATTGTTTCTTATGAAATTAAACCTGAATTAAGATTGATTTTCGCAGAAGAATTAGGTTTAATTGAGGATTCAGAGAAAAAAGAAAGCAAAGAATAAAATCCAATTATTTGGATTTTCTTTTATTTTTCCTTCTAAGTTTTAATGCTTCTAATAATAATGGAAAAGCTAGATTTGGTAAGAAGAAATTAATTTTTGCTTTAGAACCAGTCATTATTTTACCCCATTCAACCATAAATTCATCTCCTTTTTTATTACTTAAAGAAGCAAAAGCATCTAGAAATATTGGAAATTTTACTATAAATTTAGTCATTCTAGAAGACCATTTGAAATCTCGACCAAACGATTTCATCCATTTTCTTTGATATTGCTTTAGAAATCTTTTATTATATTTCTTCCTTTTCAATGCTCTATCTATCGTTTTTGCTGCTATTTCTGCTGCATCCATTGCATACTGTAAACCTTCGCCTGTTAATGGATCAATTTGACCTGCTGCATCACCAATTATAAGTAAATTATCAGCATAGCTCTTTTTTACACCTCCAAACCGTATTGGTGCTGCTTTCATTTTTTCCATTTTCGGATTAGGACCAATAGCCTTACTCATATATGGGTCTTCTTTAATTAATGTATGATGAAGATTAACTAAATCACTTACTTTGCTTTTTCCACCTGGAATAATATAACAACAATAAACAACATCTCCATCTGCTTCTTTAAATAATGCACAATATCCTGGAACGAGAATTGAAGGATAATAACATACACCATCTTTATCAAAATTATGACTTCCTGCTTCAATGTAGGCTCTGCTACAAGTTGCTTGTGGTGCTGTTTTAATTAAACCAAGTTTTCGACCTAATTGAGATGGTGCACCATCAGCTAAAATAAGTAACTTAGAATTATATATTATATCGTTTTTAGATGAACCGATTTTCCAAATTTGATTTTTAACATTAAATTCTAATTTGTCGACTGAGTAGTTCTCAACTAAAATTGTACCAGCTTTTTTAGCTGCATTTACCATTTTTTCATCTATAATTCTACGTTTAACAGCAATAACAAGATGCTCATTTAATTCTTGATGAGAATCCCCATAATATTCAATTCCTTTTGGACTAACTATACCACCCAAAGCTGCAAATCTTCCTTTCTTTTCTTTAATTAATTCTTGAAGAACCCCCATTCTTTCAAGATGCATTTGAGCTCTTAAAGGAAATGCATCCCCACAAATTTTATCTCGAGGGAATTTTTTCTTATCAAGAAGTAATATATTTCGACCCTTTTGAGCTAAATAGAATGCACATACTGCACCTGCAGGTCCAGCACCAACAATAACCACATCATAGTAATTGCCTTTATTCTTTGTAGACATAATTACCAATCTCTTGGAAATAGCTAAAATATTCTTGGAAATTAGTATAATTTAACATAATAAAAATAAGAGCTTTTCGTTGATTAATTGATAGAAACACCAAATAACCATCAATTTTTATCATTTAAGCTTGTCCATTACAGATTTCATTTTTTGTTCTGAAGAAGCTTTCTTATCTCTTCTATCATCAATATTAATTAAAGTAGCAACTCGCATTACTCCATGTTTGAAAGGTACTTCATGAATTTTCTTTATTACCTCAAAAATTTCATCTAAACTACCTTCTAGAACGCTTCCAAAAGATGTTAAAGTATGTTTAATACCTGATTTCTCAATCTCCTTAACACAATCAGCAATATATTTACTCAAACTTGTGCTACCAGTTCCTAATGGTATGACTGTAACATTAGCTAAAGGCATTCTTTTTCCACCTCTTTTTCAATTATTCAAGAATTATGTCAATTTTCTTTACTTGTTTATTTAATTCTACACATTTATTGTCTATTACCATAGCCTCTCCTTTATCATGCTCCATTTTCACTATTTCATTTGGTGTCATTATTTTAATTGTATTTAGCGTTGTTTGATTCCTAATATTTAATTTAAGTATATTTTTTGTTAATTTTGCAGTATAACTTATATCACCATAATAGGTTTTAATATTTTTAACACTAATACCTTTTTTTAGAAAATTGGTAGGATAACCAGATAGTAATTTTATAGATCCATCAAGTGATTCTGTAACAAAGAGATTACGTATTAGATGAATCCAATCAGCACTAGCCCAACCATGTGGACAATCTCCCATTCCACCTTTCATCGTTTGAGGGCTAATACCTTCTGCCCAACCCATAACACATGTTTGATTTTTCACCAGCCAATTTATTATTTCATAAACTTTAGCTTGGTCATTACACTCATGATAAACTTGAGCTAAATGCATTGTTAAATAAGTTCCAAAACAATTCCAAGCTACTTCATGAAAGAAACCACCATTATTGGTAAATTTCTCATAAATTACATCAGCAGTTTTTTTCAAAATATCATTTGATTTATCCCAAATTTTTGTTGGGTGATATGCACATAAATTAGCAATCATTGCACTATCACATTCCCTATAAGGACCTACTGGAAGATACCCAAGTTTATCAAACAATTTTGAAGTGCTCGAAAACAAGTCTAAAAGGTATAATTGATATTCTTTCTGTAAATAATCTGATGATTCTTTTTGCAATAATTTGGCACAATAAGTAGCTTCTCTTAATCCTGTTACACCCCAAAAATTATCCCAATAAAAATAATCACAAGGACCTAGATGTTCAGCACTAAAACCAGGTGGTAATAAACCAGTTATATATTCTCCATTAATTAATTCATCCTTTTCCTTTCTACGTGCTAATATTAACCATTTAGCTGCTTTTTCTATGGATTCATAAACTTCTTCAAGCCAGGTTAGATCTCTTGTAAATTTAAAGTGCTCAGACATAACCCAAATACCCTCGCCATTTGAATCATATTCACCTTCATGACTATAGAAAAAACCATCATCTCTTTGTCTTGAAATGAATTGATTTAAAGCTTCTCTAGCATAATTGTGGTATCCTGTTTTATCTAGAGCATTAATCAAATATGCTGAATCACGGCACCAAAAACGATGATATTCTGTAGGTCCTGGAGTTATTGTTCCTGGATCTACTAAAAGAAGTAAATTCACTAAACTTGCATTATATAATCTGTCGATTTCCTTGTTGCCTGTTTTAAACTGTGGTGTTGTAGAAAGTTTTCTAATCCACAATTTTTCAATTTCTTCTTGTTTTATAGGATCAACAATAACTTCTTTATTCATTCTGAAGAAACAATCAATACTATCAATTTCCTTAGGAAAAATTAATGTTATATTAGCCAATCCAACTGGACAATCAATAGCTATATCTTTATTTGATTGTATTTTTACTCCCAATTTTGTTACTTTTACTGCAGAATCTCCTTCTAGGTGATAATTTGCTACTGCAATTTTATCAGGTTTTTGAATTATCTTTAAAGCTAGTTCTTTGTTAATTATTATTGTGTTATCTTTTGGTTTATATGCAATTGAATGTATTAACGATACTCCTTCTTGATTAAAAGGTCTAATTGAGAATAACAGTGAAGAATCTTTCTTAGTTCTCCTAAATTTTAGTACTCCTATTTCACTTGAATTTAAGCTTGAACCATAAACTATTTGCTCAAATTTATGATTCTTCAATTCCCATGTATTTATTATGATTGGTAGATATCCTTCTTTTAGAGTTTGAGTACTTTTACCATCGCGAGTGATATAATTTGGTTTATTATCTATCAATGCTCCAGTAAGGAGACCATAACCATCGATTATTGGAACAACTAAACCTTTTTCAGTTACTATGCCCTCCGAAACACAATCTATCCCTCCAAAAGCAACCCAATCCCGATAATTAGAATTTATAAAAGATGAACTATGTCCAAGTGAAATAACTCCTTTACTATTGTGATTTAACATTTGATAAACCCAATCAGGAACAACATAGAGATTCATTCTTCCCCTAAAAAATTGTGCATTTAATCGTCCTCTGGAGAAAATCATAGCTTCTATTTCTTTAATTTCTTTAGGAACTTCAATTTCACCTTTGCCTAAATTTGTAGCTGCCTCGAGCATCTCTGGAATGATATTTACAATAACTTGATTCTTCTTTCGAAGTTCATCCTCTAAACTTTCTTTTTTTCGTTTCAAAGGCATAGTATTCTTCACCATCTAATTTATTGTGATTGAGTGAATTGACTTAAATCTTTTTGAATTAAACTATAATAACCAAACGATAGTAGCTTTTTTGAATTCTATTTTATTAATATCATACATTAATATCAGCAGGAAAGATAATTATGGTTCCAAGAAAGAGATTATACTCTATTAATTTAGTAGTTGCTGTTCTATTATTGACAAGCATGATTGGATTAAATAATGCCTATAAGAATACAACCAACTCTATATCAACTTCGCAAGATAATCAAACATTTGGAAATATATTGGAATTAACACCTAACGAAGGATCTTATTTTGCTGACATTAATTGGATAAATACTACTATAGATTTAGATCAAAAAGGATCTGGATTAGTTGAAATGATTATTAATTGCACACCTTCTGAAGATCATTTTGGTATTTATATAAGACCTTTAGTAACAGGAGAAGTTGAAGAAGTTATTCCTGGTGAAACTTACGCTATAAATGATGGTCAAACATTATCGTTAAACTATACCTTTGTGGATGATATTGAATTATCATTTAGAATTTATATTGAGGATATTGAACTTCTAAATATAAGTAAAAGCTTACAATATCATTTAAGTTATAAAGCAAATTTCTTCACTTCAAAACAAATTCAACATTTTAAAGTTGATACTGATTTAGTAATAATTGATTTCGAAAGACCTTATTGGGACGGCGATTTGGAATTTCAAAATTTAGAAATTACATTACCCATTGATATAGGAAAAAGTAATGTTACACAGGATGATTTAGATGGAATTAAATTTAGTGTTGCTGAATATATGAATCAATTTTATAATTTAACCTATAGAACAAAAAAAATCAATGATGAATATTTATTGGTTTTTAATTGTAGAAAAGAGTCGATGCTACCTTTAAGTCCTTTTGAAGCCCAATTTTTTGTATCCATAAATCATTTCTCTTTACCGTTGGCAATTAATTGGATTGTTGGATTAGTAGTTGGTATATTTGTAATTGGTTCAGTTACTATACTTATTCTAGTTATAACTATAAGAAAAAGGACTAGAACAGAAATAGAGGAATTTGAAGATGGTCTCTATAAAATAATTAGTACTGATGAATCATAGATATTTTAAAATATTACAATTCCCTAATTTTCAAAAATATCAATTATTACTTGCTATTTCCGGCTGCTGTTAACTATGGTAAAAAGTAAAAAATATGTTTTAATCACAGGAGCTGCTAGCGGTATTGGATTAGCCATTACTGAATATTTAGCAGCTAAAGGTGATTTTGTATTTGCTTCTGATGTTAATCTTAGTAATCTTAAACAATTAGAAGGCAGAGAAAATATTTCAACTGTTTTTTTAGATGTAACAGATAATGATTCAATAGCTAAAGCTATGGAAAAAATAAATGATATTACAAATGGATTAGATGTATTAATTAATAATGCAGGAATATTCGTTGGTGGACCTATAATAGAAGTATCTGATCAAGATTTGATCAAAATTATAAATGTAAATGTTATTGGTGCTCACAAAGTTACTAGATTAGCCTTCCCCTTACTGCAAAAGAAAAAAGGTTGTATTATTAATATTGGTTCAGAAGCTGGCCGTATAACATTCCCATTAAATGGTCCATATTCAATGACAAAATATGCTTTAGAATCATTTTCTGATGCACTTAGAAGAGAATTAATGTTCTTAGATATGAAAGTGATTCATTTACAAGTTGGTGCTATGAAAACAGATTTTTTGGAAAGAACTTATAGTTGTTATGCAGAAGATATTGACATTAATAAAACTCATTTTCCTAATTTAATACAAGGTGTACTTCCAATTTGCGAAAAAGAAAAAACAAAAGGTGGTAATCCACAAATAGTAGGTAGGAAAATCCACAAAATTATTCATAGGAAGCGACCAAAATCACGTTATAAAATCAAAAATGATAGACTACGACGAATGGTTGAATTTCTACCAGAATCATTAGTTGATTTTGCAATAAAAAAAATGTACAAATAATTCCTTTTGTTTCCAAAAGCTTTTAATTAGCTCACGTGAGGAAAAAACCAACAAATTAAAGATAATATTATCTTCATAATTAATAGGTGGTTAATTTTGAGAATTTTAACCGTGCATTCCGACTTCATTGAATTTGAACCAAAAAAGAAAGCAATAAAGGCAGCAGAAGAAGTTGAGAAAAAACTTAGAAGAATTGAAGAATGTCTTGTAGTTTTTTCATCAGTTGAAAAACCAGATGAAGATTCCTTTGATTCTGTATCTCAAAAAGCTGTTAACGAAGTAGAGGATATTGCCAAGCAAATTGGCGAAAAAAATATTGTTCTTTATCCATGGGTGCATCTTTCTGACAATCCTTCTAGACCAGATGTTGCTATTAGAGTGCTTAAGAATATGGAAGCAATATTAAAAGAAAAAGGTTATACAGTTACCCGTGCGCCTTTTGGTTGGTATAAAGCTTTTGATATTAAATGCAAAGGTCATCCTCTTTCTGAATTATCTAGAACTATTGTAATGGGTGATGTTGTTAAAGTAGATAAGCAAGAAATAATTGAAGAAAGTGAAGCAATCAAAGGAGAAAAAGAAACTAAACATGAATTTTTCATTATGGATCCTGATGGTACTCTAACACCAATCAATGATTATAATTTTAGTAAAAATAAGAATTTGCAGAAATTTGCTAAGCATGAAACTGATAAAAAACGTGATTCTGACATGGCACCACCACATGCGGAATTAATGCAAAAATTAGCTCTAGTCGGTTATGAACCGGGCAGTGATGCTGGAAATTTCAGATGGTATCCAAAAGGATGGATTGTTAAATATCTTATTGAAGAATTTGTCAAGGATAAAACCATTGCTTACGGAGCAATGCCAATTGAAAGCCCAATTATGTATAGTTATTCTCATCCTGCAATAGAGAAGTATATGCATCGTTTTCCAGCAAGACAATATGTTTTAAAGTCTGGAACAGACAATTACTTCCTTCGATTTGCTGCTTGTTTTGGGCAGTTCTTAATGAGTTCTGATGCACAAATATCCTATACTCATCTTCCAGTAAAATTATTTGAAATGACTCATTATTCATTTAGAAGGGAACAAAGAGGAGAACTTGCAGCACTAAGACGTTTACGAACATTTACAATGCCTGATATGCACACAATGGCTTTAGATTTAAAAATGGCAAAAAAAGCATTTAGAGAACAATTTGATATATCAGCTGAATGTTGTGATGCTTTTGAATTAGATTATGAGTCTGCATTCAGAGCACAAAAAGATTTCTTTGAAGAAAATAAAGAATGGTATATTGAAATGGTAAAAGCAAGGAATAGACCTGCTTTAATAGAATTATTTGATAAAAGGTATGCTTACTTTATAACAAAATTTGAATTTAATTTTATAGATAATCAAGATAAGGCTGCAGCTCTAAGCACAGTTCAAATCGACGTTGAAAATTCAGAACGATTTGACATTAGTTATGTTGATAAAAATAATGAGAAACAAAGACCTCTTTTATTACATACAAGTATCTCAGGTGCTATAGAACGTGTTGTATATGCTATGTTAGAAAAAGCATATACTGAACTTCAGCAAGGAAAAGTGCCAATGTTTCCTGTATGGTTATCACCAGTACAATTACGCCTATTACCAGTAAATGAAGATTTCATTCAGCATTGTGAAAAACTAGCCAAGAAATTCAATAATCAAAATATACGAACCGATATTGATGATCGATCAGAAAGAGTTGGCAAAAAAATAAGAAATGCAGAACAAGAATGGATCCCATATATAATTGTTATTGGAGAAAAGGAAATCAATTCAGATATACTAAATGTTCGAGTTAGAAAAGAAGATCGAAAAGAAATACAAATGACAGAAAAAGATCTAATTAAAAGAATTAAAAATGAAGTAAAAGATTTACCATATGTTCCTTTATCTTTACCTATCCTAATGAGTAAACGCCCAATATTTTCCCAATAAATTCATAAGTATCTCATTTGAGATACTTTCAAATTATTTAGAAGATAAGAATTTATAACAGTAAAATATCGATATTTTAGTGAAAGAAAGCATGTGTGATTTCCTTGGATGAAAGAAATGGATTATTTATAGTGTTTGAAGGAATTGATGGTACAGGGAAAACTACACAAGCCAAGTTATTAAAGAAATTATTATTGAATCTGGGGTATTTAGTAGAAATTTATAAAGAACCTACAAATGAAACAGAAGCTGGTAAGAAAATAAGAACTAGTTATACAACAGATCGTCCTTCATTAGAAACTGAATTGCATTGGTTTATTGAAGATCGAGAATGGAATGTAAATTCTAGAGTTTTGCCTGCATTAGAAGCGAAAAAAATTGTCTTTCTAGATAGATATTATTTTTCCACTGCTTGTTATCAAGGTGCAAGGAAAAATGGTGATTGGAAATACATCCTTGATTTAAATCGTGCCAAATTTCCAGAACCAGATTTGACAATCATTTTTGATCTTAAGCCAAAAATAGCTCTTGATAGAATAAAACGTACTAGACAAAAGGGTAATACATTTGAAGGTCTTTCTTATCTTAGAAAAGTACGTAAATTATTCATAAAAATTTATAAAACCGATAAAAAAGGCGAATTTCTATTAATAGATGCTAAAAAATCAATTGAGCAAATATTTGATATCCTTATAAAAAACATAAATCCCTTAATAAAAGAGAAGAAGAATAAAAACTTGCTTTTGAAATTAAAGAAAGGTAATTTATTGAAATCTTAATCATATTTTGTTGCTTTCTTAATTGCTCCAGGTGAGAAAATTTCAAATCTCGCTTTTGGTAATAATCTGCCAATTTCAGGAATCAGGCCTTTTGCACTAGTATTAAATTTACATGTTAAGCTAAATTCCATCCAACCCAATTTTTCGATAACAATTATATCATCAAAATGTTTTGAACGCTCTAGTGCATCATTGATTTCTTTTTCTAATGCTCCAATTATTATTAGTCTATCTAATCCTTCTTCAACCCATTGTTGAAAAATTGTTAATTGATTTTCAGAAAATTTAGCTTCAATTTTTTTCAAACCAATACTCACTTCATTTATTTGGATTTCTATTGGAAAATTATCTACTAAGCTATATAGTTTAATCGCTTGTTTCACTGGAATCTTCTGCCCTTGAAATAATTGCTCACGAATATTATATAGTGGAATTAAAGCATCAGTCATATAAGGTTCCTTTATCCCAATATCTACAAAAATTCCAAAACCCACTTTACCACTTGAACACACATAGCCTTTGATAATGTCACCCTTTTTAATATCGCCTAAATCTAGAACTTTTCCATATATATGACTTAAGTAATTAGTTGCAGCGATTTCATCATCACCAGATAATTCAACAGTAATAAATCCATGCTCATCAAAAATTATAGAAGATATTGAAACATCAAGATCACTTGTATTGCTTATTAATTCTTGTTTCAATTTTCTAAAATTTTCTTGTTTTCTTGAATATAATTTTGTTAACAATTTCAGTTTTATCAAAAAATTCACCTGCATTATTCATTAATGATTTTAAAAAAAATAAAAGATGTTCATAATAGTAACATTACTATTTAGAACCTTGTGAGGAATCACTTGAGCTATCAGCAATTGCTGGAATCTTGCCAGTCGCTACAATTTGACTTACATCTTCATCTAGACCATCATCTATTGCATCAACATCGACACCAGATTTTTCAAGGGAAATTCGAAGCTCTTTTACTTTCTTACTTAACTTCTTGATTATTTCTTTATTATCAAAAGCACGTAATTCTCCATTACATTCAGGACATCTAAAATTATTTTCCATAGCTTCATCAAAAGTATATCTTGGACAATAATCTTGATCACATTTAAAGAATTGAAACTTTTGTTCATAATCTAATCTAGTCTTTAGTTTCCGATAAACAGTTTTCTTACGATTAATTACCAATTCTTCTACCCTGTTAGGTTTCAAACGCCAGAAATAAATAAACCAACCATTACTCTTGTCACGGATCCTTCGAAATTCAGCTAATCGAGCATCATATAATCGATATAAAATCTTGCGAACGGCATTTAACTTCATTCCCGAACCTGCAGCTATAGTTTCATCAGTTGTTTCCTCAGTAGGATCTAATAAAGAAGCAACTTTAACTGCTTCATCACCACCAATTTCTCGAACAACTGATTCGAGAAGGTTATAATCGGTATCGTGGGTAGACATATTAAAATTCATTTCCTCCAAATTACAAATCTGACTATCTTATTGATGATGTATCAGAAGGGGAATACAAAGTCATAATAAATTTTTGGGCACATTCTTCAATTTATTCTTATATAATATATAGTCTTTTAAGTATTTTAATTATTCTTTCCATTCAAATTCTATTAAATAATATTC
>JAEOUJ010000211.1 GCA_016839405.1 Candidatus Gerdarchaeota archaeon
CTTACTTAATGAAGCTATGAATTTAGCCAAGAAAGGAAAAGATCCACAATTGGTGATTAATATAGCAATAGATAGATCAAAAATTCTTAGTAAATTAGAATTGTTTGACGAGGCAATGAAAGATTTCATTATCATAAGACGATTTAGCAAAAAATATTCAATAAAATTACCAAATGAACATGAAAAAGAATTCAGTGATCTATTAATTAAATTAGGATTTCAAAAATATGATGAAGGCAAATTAGAAGATGCTTTAAAATATCTAAAAAATGCTGTATTGTTACTAAAATTAACAAATGATCCAATTCTTGAGAAAGTTGAACTAACAATATCGAAAATAGAATCAAAGCTATAAAAATAAATGGTGGACAGGGCAAGATAAATTCGGTAATTACAAATATAATTTACCTTTGAACTCGCGATCCCCTGATCCCGAACCAGGGATCATACCGTACTAGACCACCTGTCCTTAATTAGTTTGTTTTTAACAATTAATAAAAAGGATTTCCATTCATAAACAATTTCTGAGAAAGCTTATTAGTTTGATGTTTATTCATTTATGTGTATATCAATGTTGGGTGAATCATGGATAAATTCAATAAAATTGCAATTGTTTCTCGTTTATCTAAATCAAATAACTTGCATAAATGTCAAGAAGTTATTGATTTGATAATTGAGAAATATAATCTAGAAGTTTACCTGAATTCAGATTTTGCTAAAATAATGAACTATTCAAAAACAATTTCTATTGAACAATTAAAGAATTTTGATTTGATTATTGCTTTTGGCGGTGATGGCACAATTTTATGGGCATCACGTTTTGCAGAAGAGGTGCCAATTTTTGGGATTAATGCTGGGCATTTAGGTTTCCTTACAACAGCCACACTTAGTGGCATTGACGTTAGTTTGGATCGAGTATTGAGAGGTGATATTGTATTTGACTATTGTATACGCTTAAAAGCAACTTTAAATGGGAAAGAATTACCAACAGCTTTAAATGAATCTTACATAACCAATAAATTAAGTGCACATATTTGTCAGCTAGATCTTAAAGTAAACGATTTTGATCTTGGGTGTCACCTTCTTGATGGTATTTTGGTATCAACACCTACTGGTTCTACAGCTTATTCACTTTCTGCTGGTGGTTCTATCATTCAACATAGTTTAGCAGCAATGCAGATTGTCCCTGTAAATAGTGTATCAAGACGTATAAGACCCTTTGTTGTTCCAGGTGATTTCAAGGTTACAATAACAGTTCCAAAAATATTCAAAGGGGATGTTATTGTAATTAATGATGGAGTTTTAGAAGGTCAACTAACTTCCGATTCTATTTTAGAAATTACAAAGGCACCTCTTAAAACAGTATTTGTTCGTTTCCCTGATTATGGTTTTTTTAATAGATTACAAGATAAACTAGATTTCTAGTGAAGGATGCAGAAATGACACCTAAAAAAAAATCTAATGAAATTATGAATAGTCATACTTCTGATCCAATTTTCGTGCTTGATGCTTCTGCTATTTATAATGGTGTTTTAGGGCAAAATATTAGAGGTATTAAATACATTCCAGAGTGTGTTTTAGCCGAAATTAAAGGCATGCTAAGAGGAGAAGCAATCATTGAAGAAGCTTTATTATATGAAGATTTGAAAATTATTTCGCCTAGTAAAGAATCTCTAATAAAAATCAAAAAACAAGCTGTAGAAACTGGTGATGTTCAGGAATTATCTCAATGTGATTTAGCTGTGATTGCTCTAGCATTGGATTTGATCTTACAAAAAAATATCACCATAATATTAAGTGATGATTATGACATTCAAAATTTAGCAAATTATATTGGTATAACAAGTAAAGGCATACATTGGAAAGGCATTACTACAATTCATAAATATCAATGGATTTGCCCCGCATGCGGATCAAAAAGTAAAGAGAAAAGAGATCATTGTTTAGAATGTGGTACAGAAATGGTTAGAAAAACAATCAAAAGAAAAATAAGAAAATAGGTGCATCACAATTGTCCGTTAAAAATGCAAAAGCTCATAAAAGTGGTATTTTATTTGATGAAAAAAATAGAAAAGTTTTGATTGTTCCTTTCCAAATTTTAATTTCACCAAATTATAATAAAAATTACATATTTCATACTGAAATAAATAGACAAATTTTTCATATATTGTTTCCTGCATCTAAAAGATTTACATTATTTTTCAATCGCACTGAAACAAACAATCCTTGTATCAATTTTTTTGCCTATTTTTCCACTCAAACATTACATGAACTACACAAAATTACAAAACAAACAATAAATCGATTAAAAAATTTTCTTAATAATAATGGTCTTTTGATCAAAATAATTAACTCGGAAATATTTCTCCAGGATCTTTTAGATAGTATACCTAAAAAAATAGATGAAATAAATCCTTTTATCTATAAAATAATAACTTCAGAAAAAATTCAATATTTATCTTTAGCAAAAATCTACTTTCCCCCTGAGCAAGAAAGAAGTGATTTAACTATTTTATTAAGAGATTTTTATGCACTATTAAATAATGGACAAATAATATTGGATGTAAGTTATAATCCAACAAAAAGTAATAATAAAAATACATTGGCAGCTATCTCTATAATTTTAGAAAATTCAAATTTAGAAGAGATAATTGCAAACAAAAAGAAATTGGATTCCTTATTATCTATTTTTATGAACAATTCAACAGATCAAAATTCTTTAAATTTCTGGTTCATTAAAAAGAAAGAATTGTTAGAAAATTATGGAAAAATCATCTTAGGACAAAGCTGGAAATCCTTTCCAATTGATTTGGATTTCCTCAACTTTGCTGCTTATTTTAATCTTTTAATTAATTCCAAAATATCTTAATATTTAACGGAAGCTTTATAATGCAATTATTTCGTTTCAAATTAACAAACAATCGCGCTTAACTGTCACCACACCCACGCTTAGTAAAGAAACTTTTGTGGTGTGTGGCATAAAAGAAGTGATTAATATGGACAAAAATAAATTGACAGAAGCGGTTGCGAAGTGTAAAAAAGAATCTAAAAAACGTAAATTTACTGAGAGTATTGATCTCGCTGTAAATTTCAAGGATTTAGATCTTAAAATTCCTAGTAACCGTTTTAACTTTCAAACAACATTACCTCATCCAATTTACAAAAAAATTAATGTAGCAATTTTTGCTGGAGGAGAAATAGCTATTAATGCAAAAAATGCTGGGGTAAAAACTGTTCTAAGTAGAACAGAATTGGAAGCATTAGGAAAATCTCCAAAAGAAATTCGAAAGCTTGCTTGCGACCATGATTTCTTTTTAGCTGAACCACCATTAATGCCTCTTATAGCTAGATTCCTTGGAAAATATCTTGCACCTAGAGGAAAGATGCCTCAACCTATAGCTCCTAATGCTGATATAGCTGTATTGCTTGAACGATTTACCAGAACTGCAAAATTACGCATTAAAGAGAATCCTGTAGTTTTAACCAAGGTTGGCAACATTAAAATGAATAATGAAAATGTTGCTGAGAATATTGAAGCAATTATCCATGCTTTAGAAGGTAAATTGGAAAAAGGAATTTTGAATATCAGATCTGCCATGTTAAAAACCACAATGGGCAAATCTGTAAAGGTCGAGGTGCATTAAGATGAGTAAAGTAATTTACAAACATGATCCAAGTCCAGTTAAGAAAAAACAATTAGCTGAACTTATAACTTTGCTACAACAATATAAAAACATTGGAATTACCCGAATTGAAAACATTGCATCAAAGACTATTCAACAGCTACGACATGAATTACGACAAGATGCAATTCTAAAAGTGGCAAAAAACTCAATTATGAAACTTGCTCTTGAAGAATTAGGCAAAAATGATAAAGACATCACAAAATTATTGAATTACATAAATGGTTCATGTGCTTTCATATTAACAAATGGAAATCCTTTCAAAGTAGCTAATTATTTGGAGAAAAATAAAATTCCAACTGCAGCTAAGGAAGGTCAAATAGCCACTAAAGATGTTGTAGTTACAGCAAGAGATACTGGTTTTGCTCCTGGACCTGTAATTGGAGAACTACAATCTATTGGTTTAAATACTCGTATTGAAGGTGGAACTATTAAAATTGTAGATGATACTGTTGTATGTAATGCAGGTGATAAAGTTTCTAAAACACTTGCCAATGTACTTGGTAGATTAGGAGTTGAACCTTTTGATGCAGGATTATCAGTCGATGCTATTTACAGCACCGGAACTTTACTCTTACATGATGAATTGATTGTAGATTTTGATGAAATAATGAGTAATTTAGTGAATGCACATAGAAATGCATATACGCTTTCTTTAGAAGCAGCTATCCCAACAAAAGAAAATCTTACTGCATTAATTGGCCGAACACGTAGACAAGCATTAAGTCTTGCAATAGAGTCAGGTTTTATCACTCCTGAGTCTGCAAGTAATATATTAGCTAAAACTCAACTTGAAGCAATGGCTTTAGCCAAACTAATTTCTTCAAAAGATCCCAGCATACTTCCACCAGATATAATTTCTGTTTCACAAATAGCTATATCCCCAAAAGATACAACAACACAAAAAGAAGATACCTCTAAAACTGATGACAAAGAGGATGATAAAGAAGAAGAGAGTGGCCTTGGTTCACTTTTTGGATGAACAAAAAATAAACTCGAAATTCCTTCTGGAAATTCGAGATTTTTTCTTTCTTTAAATAAATAATAGAATATATTTATTCTCAAACTGAAACGAAACTATTATAAAACTAGTTGTGTAATCGCTTTATGTGTAAAAACTCCTTGAAGGAATTGGTAGGTTTCAATTACATGAAAGATAAATTAGCTGGTTATTCAATCTTCATTCTTTCCTTAGCAATTTTAGGTGCTTGGGGAACGTTTACTATATGGGGTATCATTGATTGGACAAATTCAGTTGATGCCTTTATCCCTCAACAAGTTACAGTTATTTTATTAACTGCCCCAATTCTTCTAGCAATGATTGTTGTATTAAGCATTGCTGCATGGATTGGTTGGACAATGGCAAGAACTCCTCCTCCTGCTCCAATAGATCTTGAGGATTTTGAAAGCATAGAGGATACTGTAGAAGATAAAGAGTAATAAAATAACTTTTTTTTATTGCTTTTTTTTGTTTAGTTCACTACAACAACAATTAAATTTCATAAAAACCTTTTTTTCTTTAATATTACCTTTATTGTGTGTGGGATAAACGCATGGATATTAGGACAATTTCCAGTAAAAATTTCATTCCGATAATAGATCCTGCTTTTCTTAAGCAAAGTCCTGATGAATTTCTTGCAGAAAATGGTGGCTTTCTTAGTGAAGTAGCAATTGTAGCTAAATCCACTTCTGGATTTGTACATTATCGTAGTGCTACAGCTCCAACAGATCGAGAAACTAATGAATTTTTTTCAACTTTTTCATCAATAGCTGACTCAATTGGCATTAAAGTTTACGCTTATATAAATGGTTTGGCAGATTCTTTCCTTGCAAAGAATCTTAGTTATTCTGCAATTAAGGATGGTGGTAATCCGAATGTTCATTTTGTAGATCCTTTCAAATCTTCTTATATTAATTATCTTAAAGCAATAGTTACAGAAGTACTTGCCTTTCCGGTTCATGGGATACTACTTGATAATATTAAATTTCCAAGAGAAGAATATAGTTTTTGTGAAAGTTGTCGCAGGAAATTCTCTGATGCTTTTGGTATTGATCGTATGTTTTCTCTAAGTGATCTTCAAAGAGAACCTAATTTAATTGCTCAATGGATGGAGTGGCGATCCCGTGCTCTTGAAGAAATATTAAAACCGCTTTCATCAACTATTACTTCAAAAAGAGCAATTGATTTTAGCATTATTATGGATATTGATCCTACTATTGAAGGTGATAAAGGAGCTTATAGGCAATTTGGGCAAAAAATAGATGCTTTTGCTAAATATGGTAATCCTACAATACACCTTTCAGCTTGGACTCCTTATCCTTCTTCACCAGAAGCGCCTGAATATAAATCCCTATTAAAAAATATTCAATTTGTTAAAGACTTTCAATCAAAGAACCAAACAGAGATTAATCTTTATGTTTGGGGTGTTGAAAATGAAAACATCTTAAAGATTATTGATTCAATAAAAAAGGAAATTAAAATCAAGAATGTTTTTGCCCAAACCCATTTACCAAAAATTTATCAAGAATTACGAGAAATCCATCTAGGTTTAGGTTAATTTTTTCTCACTATTTTTTCTAAATTTCCTTTTTTTCCTTACTTTTGTAACTAAACAAAAGACTAAAAATACCCTAAATAATAGCTTCAAATAGTAAAAAGAGTATTAATATATATGTACTTATAGTGACACTCACGGAGAAAATTCCATTGACGGAAGATATATTTACTTATAATGTTTCGCGAATCGAAAAAATTTATTCAATTCTAATTAAAGGAGAATCTAATCCACAACAAGAAGTAGAGATGCGCATTGAATTAATCGATTCGCTATCAAATATAGAAGCTTCACTTATCAGCGAAAAAGATCATAATCAAGATTTCATAGTACTTTTAGTAAAGCTTCGAGAATTATTATTAAATTGGGATCCCTATGGTCAATGGTTTAGACTACAAAAGAACCTTGTTGATTCGGTTTATGAAGTTCTAATCAATGCAAAAAATGTTGTGTTTGTACAAGAAAAACAAGCTGCATCAGAAGCATCTCGTTTGAAAAAAGAATTAGATGCTTTAAAAAATGAATTAAGTGATTTGCGATCACTAATGAGTAGTTTGGTTAAAGAAAAAAGTAAAACTGAAGATGAATCTTATTCCTCTATATCATCAGAAACAATTGAACAACCGACTGATTATAAAGAATCTATTAAAATAGAGGAATCAAGCACAGAGCAAACAACTACTTTACCTTGGAAGGAAGAAAAAGAAGATGAAAAACAAGAATCATCTGTAGATCCTCCTATTATGACTCCATTAATAACTACTAAAGAAATACCTGAATCTTCAGATTCTATAATTTCTGAACCATCTGATGAAGAATTAGAAGAAAAGATTTTAGTTTCTGATTCAACACTTAAAAAAATGACTCAGAGTTCTGATTCAAAATCATCAAATGTTCTTGGGCAAATGAAATCTTTAATTGATGAAGCTGAAAGAGAAACTGAAAAACAAATGTCAGATTTTAAAGAACAATACAAACCTGCAATTGTTCCTCCAATTGTAGAAGAACAAGAAATACAATCAATTAAAACAGAAGATCAAATAGTACCTCCTACAATTGAACAAGATCAAGTTATTGATAATGAAGCAACTAATGATGAAGCTTCAAGTGATGATTGGGTTAAACCTTCTGAAATTCTAAAACAAAAAGAAGCTAAAGAAACAACCACTACAGTGGATCCATATATGCAACTACTTACATTAGAAGCTGAAAAATATCGTTTAGAAAAAGAAATCGAAAAGAATGAAACAGAATATCAAGAAGGACTTAAGAGCAAACAAGAATTTGATGATATGATTATTCAAATAAACAAAGAATTAACTATAGTAAGAGAGCAAATTGATGAATTAAGAGCCCAGTTAACTTCCTAATCTTTTTATTTCTTATCTCCTTATCTTAATAAGTAACTTACTGGATTATATTAGAATGAAAGAAATGCAAATGGAACTACAAAAAATACATTTAATACGACTTGAAAAGGGAGAAGAATTATTATCAAGTATAATAACTTACATAAAAAATAATAATATTTTAGCCGGTTTTATAACTGGTATTGGGGCATTAGAGAAAGGAACTATTGGCTATTTTGATGTTGAAAATAAAGAATATTTACATACTTCTTTTAAAAATGTTGAATTACTTGCTTGTAATGGAAATATTGCTAGAAATAAAGACACCAATGAACCTATTGCTCATATTCACATAGTTATTAGTGAAAAAAATGGAAAAAGCTCAGGTGGTCATTTAATTGAAAGTATTGTTTCTGTTACAGCTGAAATTTATATTGTAGAAACACGACCAATAGTTTATCGAGCTAAAGATGATGAGACAGGACTATACCTACTTTCGCCTAAAAATTAGTAGTGTATAATTCGATGAATTAATCCTCTGCAACTTCTTTTTTTGTACTTGGTAATTCTACACGGTAAATGCCTGATTTGCCACTTAAAATTATTGGATCGGATTTTTTATCTCTAAATAGACATTCAATATTTAATTGATAAACACCCTTTTCACGTAATTTAATACTTGGAATATGATCTTCTTCAAGTTCTTTCATTCTCTTATCAGGTTGTTTTTCTATTTTTGGAATAATTTCATAACTTGCATAGTATGAATTCCCTTCATCTTGCATATCAGATTTTATTTGAATTCTTCCCTTCTCATCTAATGATGAGGTCTTAAAGACTCTTGAACCGCAATTAGGACAACCATATCTTAATAGCATTGTAGTTTTTTCTAACTGAATATTACACTTTGCACAATTAAATTCCATTGACTTTCACCTAAAGGATTCAATAAAGGCTAGATTTTAACCTCATCCTCATTATTTCAAATCAATTGTTTAAAATTAAGTTTGAGAAGATTCAAAGGCATATGTAGATATTATCTAAAATAAAAGAGTGTGAAAATGAAGTTTAAGTCTGTTCACTCATTTCACGTTTTAATTTATAATCGTTGTATAAGTTTTCTCCTTTGTCAATTTTCTGGTAATATGGTGTTGGGAGTTTGTCTACACCAACTTTTAGAGCATGTTTAGCTCTTTCAACATGTTGTGGATAAGTATGAATTGTTGCTATAGGTTGATCTGCTTTTACTCGAGCACAAACATCTATGCATTTACCAAAAGAACGACGCATTCCATCTTGTAAACGATCAGCTCCAGCAAATGCCATCATCCTATTTTCACGTAAAACATGATGTGGATAAACTCGAATTATTAAATGATAATTATCTGCCCCTACTTTACGCGACATATGTCTATTACTCATCATTCTAAAAGCATCTAATGCTACATGGCGAATTTGACATGCTTCTTTTGAATAGAGGGAAACAGTAACCGGAAATGATCCTGATTTATTACCAGCTTCAAAACTAGTTATTTTAGAACCTGGAATACTTCGAATGTATTTTTTTCTTGTATAGGGAGGACCGGCTATTTTTGTATAACAACGTGCTGGACGACGGGCCATTTTTATATTCTCCAATGAATTTTTTTTCTTATCTTTCGACGAACATTTGTATCATTTAAATGTTGTGAAACTTTTTGTTTTTCTCAGTAATTTTAAGAGTTATCTTAAACAGAATTCTTTTTTTAGTTAAACGGCAAAAGAATCTATAAGACATATTTGTCATTTGTAAAAAAAAATAAAGGATGTTAATAAATCATGGTAGAATATCGTTGTCCTGTTTGTGGTAAACCTGTCTTGCCTAATTTCAAGTTTTGCAAATCTTGTGGCGCTCGGTTGCCAAAGGACTTATTTGAAAAGAAAAAAGAAGCTCAAGCAGATATACACTCGAGCTCGATGACTAAAACTTATGTTGAATCATCAGCTATTGAAGCTGAACCAATTGATCCTGAAATTATCCATTCATTAGCTATGAAGGGTCGATTAATTATTATTGATAAAGAAATGGATGAAATATTGGAAGAAATTGAAAATCTCGAAGAACGAGTTAAAGTTGGTTTAATTCCAAAAGAAGATGCCAAGGATCGTGTTAATGAATTAAACAAACGTTTTGTTGAAATAAAACTTGAAAAGAA
>JAEOUJ010000212.1 GCA_016839405.1 Candidatus Gerdarchaeota archaeon
CAAATTAAATCTAGAATTGATTCACTAATTGATCATTCAAGATATGATGAATTGCGCTTTAGACCTGGTTTAGAAGAAAAAATACAAAAAACAATAACTAATAATTGTATAATCTATAATCTGATTATTTTTAGTCGAAGTTGGGATTTAAAAATTGAAATTAAAGAATTAGATGAATTAATTATCTTTAAAGAAATTGATAAATTAAAAACATCAGTGAGAAATATACTTGATCACATACAAATAATTGATGAGCTTATTTCTGGCAAGAGTAATGTAAAGACAACAGTTCAAGAATCAGAAAAAATTGCTACAGACCTTCTTGCTAAATTTAATCAAGAATTAGATTTTGTAGAAAGTGCTGGTGCTTTGAAAGGGATTTTGAAGCTTGAAAAGCCAAAGGTAATTGGAAAAGGGCGTTATTATGAACAACTTAGTAATATCATATTAAAGGTAGCATTTTCATTTGGAATAGAACATTCAGAAGAACCTATATCAATAGGTGATATTGCTCAAAGATTAAATGAACAATTCCCCCATATACAAGCAGATTTGAAAGATGTAATTAAAGCTACACAAATGCTTTCAGAAAATGGCTTTATTTTTCTCAAAATAGATCGTCAAGGAATTTATTGGATCCAATTAAAACCAGATGAAAGTGAAGCAAACATTATACTTGCATTAGCAGAGGAAAAAGGTTTTTTAACAATTGAGGAATTGGTAAGAAAAACTGATTGGACACTTGAAAAAGCTCAGGAAGAATTAGATAAATTTGTAGTGGCAGGTTATGCAATAAAGGATGCAGAATATGCAACTGGTGTGAAATATTACTTTCCAGGTTTATCTAAAGACTGATATTTTTTATTGTTATAAACTACATCTTATTTGTACACTTAGAGGGAATTCTGGATTTGGTACACTAATATGAATTGTATTATTTACAGAATCCAATTTCCATGAAAGTTCATTTTCTTCAAATTGAGATTTAGCTTTGCGATCATTCACACGGACATCAAAAGGTTGTTTTTGTGTAAAGATACGAAAATATAAAATGTTATTTGTGAAAGGTAGATCTTTTAATTCTCCTCTTTGAGATATATCGAGATTTATTTCATGAGTTGTTTCATTACCACTGATAGTCAAATGATTAAATTGATTATTTTCATATTCTTTAGTTATACCATCATCAAAATAAACACTACCTATGATTTCAGTATCAGGATATACATTGAGAAAAATTGGATAATCAACTGATTTTTCAACATACGGTATTATTGGACCCATTGGGATCACAGATCCTGATTTAATAAAAAGTGGAATTTGATCTAAACCTACTTCTCTTTGGAGGATTTGCCCTCCATTAATAATATTACCAGACCAAAAATCAATCCATTTACCTTTTGGTAAATAAATTTCACGATTTGCTTCATGTTTTGTTTTTCTTTTTGTTAATATTGGAGCGACTAATAATTTATCACCCACTAAGAATTGCGTATTATGCCATTCTTCATTATATGTTTCTTTATCTAATGGGTATTCCATAAATAATGGTCGCATCATTGGCAAACCTTCAATTACTGCTTCATAAAGTACTGTATAAAGATAGGGTAAAAATTGATAACGTAGTTCTATAGTTTTTCGAATAATTGTTTCTGTCTCTTCTCCAAAAGCCCATGGTTCTTGTTTTTTTGTAATTTTAGATGAATGATTCCTGCAAAATGGATAAAAGATGCCCAATTCATACCATCGAGTTAGGAGTTCTGGATTACAATCAAAAGAAAAACCTCCCAAATCGACTGCTACAAAAGTTTGGCCAGTTAAACCCATATTAATTATCATTGGTATTGATTGCTGCAAACCTATCCAATTACTACGATTATCACCAGTCCAGCTTGAAGCATATCTTTGAATTCCTGCATAGGCTGCTCTAACAAAGAGAAAATTTCTGTAATTTCCTCGAAGTTTATCAAGTCCTTCACGCGTAGCTTGCGCAAATTTTAAACCATAAATATTATGAGCATCCCGATGATCTCCTTTTTTACCATCTAAATCATGTTGAACTTTATCTGGAGCAGTTCTTCTAAAATCAAATGTTGAGGGTTCTGCCATATCAAGCCAAATACCTTCAATACCAATATCTAGCATTTTTTTATATAATGAACCCCACCATTTACGTACTTCTGGATTTGTATAATCTGGAAAAATGCATTTACCAGGCCAAACTTTTCCAATATAAGATTCCTCATTAGGTAATAAACATTGATATTTTTTGGAAATACATTCATTATATATTTCCCATTTTGGATCAACTTTAAGTGCTGGATCAATCATAGTGATTAATTTGAAACCATCAGATTTTAAATCAGAAACCATTTTTTCTGGGTTAGGAAATCGTTTTTTGTCCCATGTAAAGCATCTATATCCTTGCATATAATCAATATCTAAATGAATACTATCACATGGAATGTTTTTATTTCGGAATTTTCGTGCAATTTCTCGAACCTGCTCTTCAGGATAATAGCTCCACCGACATTGGTGATGACCTAATGCCCATCTTGGGGGAAAAGGAATACGACCATTTAATTCGCTAATTTGTTTTGAAACATCTTTTAAAGTTGGACCTGCGAAAACATAATAACATAGAGGTTCTCTCTCAGTATAATATTTTACAACTTCACCCCTATCTCTCTCAGGTTTTATTACTGAATAATGATGATTATCATAAAAAATAGCATGTGCAGTACCATCATCCAAAATTGATATTTGAATTGGTTCACTTTGATATAAAGGATCATCATTTTTACCATAAGATGTTTGATCAGTGTTCCAAAATATCATTTTCTTGCCATTTTTAACTAAATTACCTGTTTTTTCACCAAATCCTATATGATAAACTTTTTTTGGATAAAATTTCTGACATCTAGCCCAAGAACCATTTTTACTCCATGCAATGCTTTTATTATCTATATGAAGAACTTCACCATTAATTCGCTCAAAGCTTATTGAAGAATCATTTTCATTAATTTTAATGATAACATCATTACTTCTTAAAACATTTTTATTTTCTTTTATAATGATTCTCCCATATTCTTTCACTATTCTAATTGAATCTGTTGTTGTTATTGGTTCCTTTGCTGCAAATGATGTATGTTCTCCTGGAAGTTTATTCTTTGAAGCTCTTATCCGCCAAACTGAAGGAGTTATTAGTTTAATTTCTAAAAAACCATTTTCACATTCTATTAAAATTAGATTTCTTGATTCTTTTGAAGAAACAATTCCGCCAATTTTTTTCCAACGAAGTGGTATAATCCTGTTATTTAATAACGGCACCGTAAGCTTTAGTACTATGCTTGCAAGATATATATTTAATTTACTGCTAAAATCTTTGCTTTCTTTTGACATGAATTTTTAAATGAGTATAACTCTATAAATGTGTTTTTACAAACTCAAAAAGCTAAATTAATCTTAAAGAATTCTTAGAAACCTTTTTTTTATTCAAAAAAAATGAGAACAAGAAAGAATTGATAATTTTGGTGTAAAAGTAATTGTCCATAGA
>JAEOUJ010000213.1 GCA_016839405.1 Candidatus Gerdarchaeota archaeon
CATAACCTTTTCCTCCTATTAAATATCAAACTCTCTTATTTGAGTAAATAAAAGTTATTTTGATATTTTATTAATTTAATTTCATAAACGGAAAATCATCAATTGTAAATGATTTTTAATAATTAGGACTTTTTTTAACCAATTTTCTAATATAACTAAGCCACTCAACTTATCTTTTATTATAGATTCTTAACAAAGAAGCTTTAAAAGAAGAAATTGCATTATAATTTTTATTATACTTGAGGGAAAACAATGGCAAGATGTTATATTCACCCTCAGAAAGCTTCTGTTCGCAGTTGTTCTGAATGTTCCAAATCTATTTGTCGTGATTGTGTTTTTCAAGAAGTTGTTGCTTCACGTGTAATTCGTTCTAGTTATCGATATGGCAGCGAAGTAGAACACGATTATGATTTCTATTGCCCAAATTGTTTCATTTCTTTTGCAAAAGAAAAAGGATTTGACAAAGGTTCTCGAGGTGTTTATTTCCGATTTAACAAATCCCCTAGTTTGGTTGCTTTAATTATTCTTTGGAGTTTCCTTATACTTGGTTTTATAATTAATATCTTCTTCCCAATTGGTTATGTTCTCTTTGTGGGATCAATTTTTGCTATGATAGCTCTGAAAGTTTCTGCTAATAAAAATTATAACAAATACCTAAGAGCTCAACAACTACTTCATCCTGAACCAATAGAAAAACCTTCGAAAATAAAAGGTAAAGAAAAAGGCAATTTCTGCTCTAATTGTGGATCAAACAATCCACCTGAGAGTAAATATTGTAATGAATGTGGCAATGTAATGTAAGGAGTTGTGATGAAAAAAATGAAAATTAAAAAATTAAAATATGGATTTACCCTTTTAGGTATTTTATTACTTCTTGCTTATTCAACCTGCTTCATTATTCTTGTTAATGGTAAAACGGTTACTGATACTATTGTTTTAGATCCTCTTGAAGAATACGCTGAAAGTTTCAAAATGCATGATGATGACACTCTTTACATATCAGGTGAGGTTACTAGTGGTACTGTTGATATCTACATTTTTGATTCCGAGAATTATTTTGAACGTTATTACTATGAAGAATCTTGGGATAGTTTAACTTCAACATTTACTCGAGAATTTGATGCTATGTGGACTGATACATTTTATATAGTAATCTATAATCCTAGTACAACCAATTCTGCCTCTATTTCCTTTACTTTTGAACATGAAACAACTTTTATGACAAATTTAATCATTAATATATGTTTAAGTGGAGGATTGCTTGGAGCAATCATTGTTAACAATTTCCTTGGAAAGAAGTAACTTTTTCCTCACTTTTTTTCAAAAATACCTTGAAATGAATTCCCCCAATATCTTCGCTCAATAACTTCGCCAGAAATCTCAATCATTTTTGCTTTATTCATATAACCTCGGATTTCTTCTATAGGTATGCCATGGTCAGGTCTTGTTGGTTCTCTTATGATTATTTTCCCTTTCTTTTTGAGTTTTTTAGCTAATGTTTTTACAATTGCTTCTCGTATCTCCTTGTCAATATCATGTAGAACAACGTGAATTATGATTTTGTCATAATAGTTATCTTTTATATCAAGATCAGTAATCATTCCAGCATAGTAATCAGCTTTATTGAATTTTCGCAAATTTTTTTGTGCAATTTTATTCCATTTTTCTGATATTTCCACGCATGATATCCAACTATCTTTACCTGTTAATTTATTTGCCATTTGTTTAGCTAAGAAACCTGTACCTGAACCAAAATCAAGGACTTTATCATTTGCTTGTAAATCTAATTTATCTACAAATTTTCTATAACGTTTTCTTAATACAAAATTTATAATTCGAGCAATCACTATTTCTAATTTTGTTGGATCATAAATTGTCATCAAAATCTAATAATCATAGTTCTATTAATTATAAAAAAGGATTCAATAATCTAGTTAAAATTATTATACTTGCTTTATTGTTTCTAACTTTATCTTCCCACTTATATCAACCAACCCATATTTTATTGCTATTTTTTTAGGTAACAATCCCAATCCTTTAATTTTTTCAGCAAATTTTTTCATCAAATTTATTCGATCGCCTTCTAATCCATACAAACATAAATTAGCTCGTTCTTTTATTGTTATCAAATAATCATAACTTTGTTCTTTTGATAAATTAACAATGTCAGCTATTTTCTCACTTATTTGTTTTAGCTCAAAATTCATCATTTGTTGAATTTTTTGTATTAAATTTCGTGTTAAAGATTGATCAAATAAATCGATTATTGAACCAAGTACTAATATCTCATTAACTGAAAACCCTTTCTCATAGCTAGAAATAAGTAATCCATTAATGAGATTGTTATCTAAATGGATATCTGGAAAACCTGCTATTGTTTGAATAATAGTATTTCCATCATATAATTCTCCATCCTCATCCTTATTTGCTAATAAACCTTCTTGACTAATGTATGGTTGAGTAATAACCAACCGTTTATTGGATATTTGTTCCTTTTCTAAATCATTTGGTAATATTTTTGCTAAATGGGTTTCAAAGTTAAATTC
>JAEOUJ010000214.1 GCA_016839405.1 Candidatus Gerdarchaeota archaeon
TCCTTTATATTTCAATAGTAACATTAAAGCTTTATCACCAATTTTTTTAGCAATTTGTGATGGGTAAACATTTGTTAAAACAACTATTCCAACTTTGAATTGTACATTCCAAGCTATATATGCATTATAACCATACCCACCGCCTGAATGATTGCGAATTTCTAAACCAGAGAAAGTTTCTTTATCAATTTCTAAACCAAGGCCATAAAATTTCTTGGAATTACTTTTATTGAATTGTTCATTTGCCATTTCAGTAAATAATTCACTTTTGATGTATTGTTCACCATTAATAGATCCTTCATTGATCATAAATTGTACAAATCGGGACATATCTTTAACTGATAGAAATTGTCCTCCTGCACCATAAAAAATTATATTGCTGTATTCAGCTTTACGACCTAAATAATATCCATCGGCACGATTCGTGTTTCTTAAACTAGCTTTTTTACCATAGACTAATGAATCAATGCCTAAAGGTTTGCAGATTTCCTTCTGTATATATTCTGGAAAACTTAGTCCACTAATCTTTTCTAGACAATAAGCAACTAAAGACATGCCTAGGTTTGAATATAGAAATCTATCACCAACAGGATAACGCAACCAAGTATCTGATATACTCTTAATATATTCCAAAAAAATTGGTTCTGATAAATCATATTCCCCACCAACCTTGGTTCTATGAGTAAAACCAGCATAATGTGATAGTAAGTGCCTAAAGGTTATTTTATCAACTTCAGGATTACCATATCTACTATTAACAGTAAAATCAGGATAATAATCTAGTAATTTATCATCAAGAGAAATTAAACTATTATTAACTGCTCGCATGAATCCTAAAGTGGTGAAAACTTTACCAATGGATTGTATACTAAAAATAGTGTTAGGAGTGACTTTAGATTTTGTCTCAAGATTCCTAAAACCAAAAGCTTCAAGCCATAAAATATCTTTTTCATCAAGAAGAGAAATAGCTAATCCAGTAACATTATTCGTTGAAATTTCATTTTTAATTTCAGCTCTTAATTCATTAATAATCTCTTTGGTAATTGTTGGCATAATTCAAGAAACAATTAACATTATTTAAAATGCACTCACATTACGAGAACACAAATTGTTACCTCACAATAAGTAAACTCATATTGTGAGTTCTCTTTATAAAAATAAAAGTGATAGATAAAACTATGACATTTTCAATTGTAGCTATAGATAAAAAAGAGAAAGAGGTTGGATTTGCTATTGCATCATGTGCTTGGAACTCAGGATTATGCTGTAGAGCTGAAGCAGAAAAAGGAGCAATAGCATCTCAAGCACAAGGAAAATTAGCTTTCCTTGATGTTTTTTTTAAACAGTTAGAAGAAAAAAAGAATGTTAAACAAATTATTGAACATTTCAAAGATATTGACGAAGGAATAGAAAGTAGACAGATTGGTCTTGTAGCATTTAATGGAGAAACTCATGCGTTCACTGGTAAAAATTGTGGTTATTGGGCTGGACATAAAACAGGTAAAGATTATTCTTGTCAAGGAAATATTCTTGTTGGTCCAGAAGTGATTGATAAAATGACAGAAACTTTTGAAAATACTAAAGGTTCATTGATGGAAAGACTTTTAGCTACTTTACAAGCGGGTGATGATGCTGGTGGTGATGCACGGGGTAAACAAAGTGCTAGATTACTAGTAAAGAAATTAGGTGGAGGAATAGCAAATGACGATACAATTATTGATATTGCAATAGAAGATCATGATGAACCAATCAAAGAAATAGAACGAATACTTGAAGTCTATAAGAATATACGTATAATCAGAGAACTATATTCCCAATTAGCAGAAGCAAAAGATGAAGAAAAACTGTTAATACTTGAAAAAGCAAGCAAATTTATCCAAGATAAAGCTGAAGCAAGATATCTCGATGTTTGGACAGGAATTGGTTTTGCTTATTTAAAACTAGATAAGATTGAACAAGCTATTTATTACTTAAAGAAAACACTTGAAATAAGTCCAAAGTTAAGAGTAGCATATGAAAAATCTGCACAAGAAGGTCAAATGCCAGAGGAGATGGTTAAAGCAATTCTAGAAAAATAAATCAGTAATAATATTTCTGCAAGAATTAAGTCAAATTAAATAAGCAATTTACAATAATCAAGATATTGTGATTTAATTGTATATTGATTGTCATTCACATGTATTTTTCAGTCCAATTCCTAAAGAAGCAATAGGTGATGATATAACAGTAGAAATACCTATTCCAACAATTGAATTTATAATGAAAATGATTACTAATGCAAAGGAGAAAGGAGTAAGTCAAATTATTGGTGTAATAAGTAATCCAAACGATTTTCAAAATTATGAGAAGCAATTGAAATTGGAAAATATAATACATGTTATAGGAATTTCCAGAAATCATGCATCTGAAAATCAAACAGAATTAATTACTCTTTTAAAAGAGGTAATTAATAGAAAAACACCTCATGCTATTGGAGAAATTGGTTTGGATTATTCATGTGTTTTTGAGAATATAACAGAAGATGAAAAAAATATTCTCGTGAAAAACCAACAAGAATTGTTTAGAAAACAGATTAGAATAGCAAAAGAATTAGA
>JAEOUJ010000215.1 GCA_016839405.1 Candidatus Gerdarchaeota archaeon
AATTGGCAACAAACTTGAATTAACTAGGTATTATTTATGGTTTGGTACTTATTGCGCTGCAAAATATGAATACAATCAAGCACTCGAGTTATATCAAAAAGGCATTGATTTAGCATTAGAAAATGAATTTAATCAACCACTACCTGTTATTTACCTTTACAAAGGAAGAATTCATCAAAGACTACTTGAACTTGATACAGCACTTGATTTATTTACTAAATCATTGGAGTTTCCAACATCAATTTCTTGGCAAATATATCCAACCGCATCTATTGGCATTATATATCATACGAAGGGAGAATTAAATCTTGCATTAGATTATTACAAGAAATCCTTGAAAAAGTGTCGAGAAATAGATGAAAAAAGACTTCGAAGTAGTTTGCTTTTATACATAATTCAGTTGTTCTTAGAACTAAATGATATAGAAAAAGCACAAGAATATCTCAATGAATTAAACGAATTTAACAATACAATTCATAGTGTTGATGTAAATGAAGATTTTGTAATAGCAAGTGCTTTAGTATTAAAAGCAAGCAATCAAATTCGAGATTTAGGTAAAGCTGCGGATTTGCTAGAAGAATTACTTAAACAAGATAGTACTAGAAATCTACTTTTTATATCTTTAAATTTAATAGCTATTAATTTAAAAGAGCTTCAGTTATCCCCTAATGAAGCCAATCTTGATAAAGTAAATAAACAAATAAGGAATCTTCAAGAAATGGCTGAAAGACAACGATATATTTATTTACAAATTGAAATTTTCCAATTAAAATCACAACTTGCATTAATTGAATTAAAAGCAGAAAAAGCACTAGAATATCTTATGACTGCTAAAACATTAGCTAGTGAAAAGGGTTCAATATTACAAGAAGAAAACATTATACAGGAGATAGACCAACTTAATAAACAACTAGATATGTGGAAGCAACTTCAAGCTAAAAACTCACCATTAACAGAAACTATTAAACAAATCCCTTTTGATAAAACAATAAATCGTATATCTAAAGAAGCAATTGTTGAAGAACGCGATGAGAAAACAGGTAAAATTATTGAGTATCGCAAACTCTTTGCTTTGAAGCTTTAATTTCTAATGAAAATATAAGTAGGAAATGAAAAGCAAAGCTTCTCATTGTAAATAATCTAATTTCAAGAATCACATGATTTATCTATAGGAAGTTTCATTTGGATACTCTTGATAAGCATCTGCTTTTGATCTATTAGGATTATTAATTGCACCACCAATGAGTCCTGTAATAATACTTGCAACTCCTAATATTGCTGAAACAATTAATGAAATTAGTATTCCAATAGCAATAAATATTCCAATTAATTCTTCGAGTCCTGAACCATCATATAATCCAAGTGTAGCTAGTTCTACTATGACAGTAAAAAGAGCTCCGCCAGTTAAAACTGTAAGAAGAACAATAACTATTGAATTTAATATGAAAGCTATTACTGCAGTTAGAAATCCTGCTAAAGCACCTCTACCTGGGCCTTGAGCTATAATCCCTGCAATAAAACCTCCAACAAGCCAACCTGCAGGTGAGATATATGTAAACCAAGGTTGAAAATTACTACCTAACCAAAAGAAAAGTACGAGTAATCCAACACCAATAACCGCTCCTGCAAGAGCACCAAGAAATGTTCTACCTTTACTCATTATTAGTCAACCATTTTGTTATACAACAAGAAATTGGGATGTTCTGTTAATAAAACATTTCTCAATCTGCAAAAATTTAATCTAATCATTATTGTTTTTTACTAAGAAAAATTTTTCAAATATAATATTTAGTTTTAAGTATGGGATAGCAATCGATTTTCTCATAACATATGAATTCAATAAAAAAGAAAATTAAATTATGAAACACTCAATTTAAGGTAATAAAAATGGCAGAAGATGTATATAGGCGATTACAACAGCATTTTGATGGATTTTATTTAAGATTTCCGCCAACAGAATCAGGTGTTGAAATTCGTTTATTAAAAAAATTATTTACACCCGAAGAAGCAGAAATTGCTTCAGTAATAAAATGTGGACATGGTGCTTCTATAAAGGATTTTGAATCTATTGAATTGATTTTTGAGAAAGTAAAACATTTAGGTTATTCAATTAAAGAAGTAGAAAAACACCTTGATAAAATGGCTAAAAATGGAGCAATTATGGGTACTAAAAGAGATGGTTTAAATGTATATGCAAATGCAGTTCTTGTTGTTGGAATATATGAATTTCAAGTAAACAAATTAACTAAGGATTTTCTTGATGACTTTTATCAATATTTAAGTGAAGCATGGGGACCAGCTAATAGTAAAATACAAACTGAACAAATGCGGACAATACCTGTTGGTGTAACAATTAAACGAGAAAATCCTATTGCTAAATATGATGATATTAGAATTTTTTTTGAAAATGCTAAAGGACCATTTTCTATAATAAACTGTGTTTGTCGTCAATCTAAGGATCTTTATGATAAGCCATGTCAAATGACTGATCGTCGAGAAGTATGTATGGGTGTTGGTGATTTTGCACAAGTATATAATGATAGTGGATGGGGAAGAGAGATTAAGAAAGAAGAAGCACTTGAATATTTGAAACAAAATGAACAAGAAGGATTAATTTTCCAAACAAGTAATTCCCAGGATTTTAATTTTGTTTGTAGTTGTTGTCACTGTTGTTGTGGAGGAATTACTAATTTGAAGAGAATTCCTAATCCAGCGGATTACACCTCTAGTAATTATTTAGCAGTAATTGATGAAGATTTATGCACTGGTTGTGAAAATTGTATTGATAGATGTCAGATGAATGCTATTACTCTTGAAAATGAAATTTCTGTAATAAATCAAGTGAGATGTATAGGATGTGGTAATTGTATTCTTGATTGTCCTTCAGACGCTATTTCCTTATTAAGTAAAGAAGAACTCAAGGTTCCTCCAATAACATTTGATGAAACTTATAAGAGAATTGCAGATGAAAGAAAAAACAACATAAATTGAATTAAATATCAATTAATTAGGCAATTATTGAAAATTATGAAGGAATATAAATGAAAGAAAAGGAATCAATAATGCATACAAGAAAAAAATCTATTAATTTAACTATTGCAGTCATTCAAATAGAATTAGAACTGGGGAATATAAAAAGGAATTTTGATCATACACTTCCACTAATAGAACAAGCTATCAAAAAAGGAGCACAATTAATTGTTTTACCAGAATTATTTTCGTCAGGTTATTTTATAAATAAGGAAATATGGGATTTCGCTGAGAATACAAAAGGACCAACTGCTAGATATTTAGAAAATATTTCAAAGAAATATAGCATCTATATAGGAGCAGGATTTGTTGAAACAGATGGTAAAAATATTTATGATTCTTTTATGATGACAAATCCAAATGGTAAAATTATTGGCATTGTAAGAAAAAATAAAGCAGAAGCATATGTTTTCAAACGTAAGAAAGCCAATCATATAATACAAACACCATTTGGTAAAATTGGTGTTGGAATATGTGCTGATAGCCAATTTTTCAATTTTCTAAAACAAATGCATAATGAATCAGTTGATATATTATTGATGCCACATGCTGCTCCATTACCTAAACAAATTTCTAAATTGATAAAAGAAAAGGATTATTATCAAATGCATCAAAAATTAAAAGAGCTACCTATTTTTTACTCAAAAGCATTGGGAATTCCCACTATTTTTGTAAATCCTATCAGTATTTTAAAAAAAGTTCCCGGAATAATTGGGAAATTAATAAAACATGATCTATTTATTATAAAAGGTTATTCAAGAATTATTGATTCAGATGGTAAAATTAAGGGAGAACTTCAAGAAAATGAAGGGATATTAGTTAACACTGTGATTTTACAACCTGAGAGAAAAAAATACATTAAACCAAAAAATTATCATGGATGGATTACACCAGGTTCGTTTTTATTTAGAAAAATTATAATGCCTTTAGATATTTTATTTGGCAAAATTTTTTATAGATTAAATTGTAGAAGGAAAAATTTAGCTAGAAAAAAATTTTTTGAATTCCAAAAACCACAATAGATATTTCAGAACCCTTTATCTACTATAAGTATAGATAATTTTCAATTATACTAGATTTATAACTACTTTATCATCTCGAGTTAATGGTGCTCTTAAAACCATGCCTTCATAGGGGTATTTCCGTTGATTAATGATATGTGGTACTCCAGTTCCTATTCTCAATAAATGCCCTTCTGGAACTAAGACTTTTTCTTTATTAACTTGAAATTCTTGTCTACCTCTAAACGTGATATACCATTCTTCGCTAGTTTTATGAAAGTGGAAGTCATTATAATTTTCAAGAGAAAAATCCTCTTTTTCATTCTCGAAAACCATATATGCAAGACTGAATTCTTCAACAAGATATTTAGCAATTCCAAAACCAAAAATCCAATCATTCTGAAATTCTTTCTGAGTGAAATCTGCTATGAATCCCAATTTGGCATCTAATTCTTTATTATCAATAAAATATGGTTTTTTGCTTGTTTCATCTTGAGTTAGCTCTCGAATATTTACTTTCTTATCTGTAATGCAAGGAATTTTTAGCCCAAAATGCTGGATAGCACCCTTGCCACCAACAACAGCATGTGGAACTCTTGGTTGAACTAGTAGTAAATTTCTTTCTTTCAATTTAACATAAGAATCACCAACTAGTAACCACAATTTTCCATGCATTACTAAATAAAGTTCTTGTGAATTTGTATGATAGTGAAAAGCAGGATCAGACCATGGATCAAGAAAATCCGTACGACCTAACTGAATTAATGTAGAACAAAATTCATCTTGATGGTTAGGACTAAGAAGCCATCCTCCTTTGTTTAACAAATTATATAAATGATATTTTCCCTCAAGCATTTTTATCTATCGTAGAATAAAAACATTAGATGGATTATAAAAATTGTTAAAATCTATGAAAAAATAATCTTTTTAGTCACATTTTGTGACCTCTTTTTGAGTCTTATTTTTGAGTTCTAAAAAAGTGAATCCGCTTTATATATGATGATGAGTTATGTTAGTCAAGAACTAAACTCGGAGAAAAAGAAAAATGACTGATAAAAAACAAGAAATCAAAAAATCGATTAGAAAGAATTACGAACAAACCAGAATTAAATTCGCTTTAATGACTGGTGCCTAAGGAACTGGTCAGAAAGTCCCAAACGGAACTTATAGAGTGACCAGATATAATATAATATAAGCGAAAAAAAGGTGAAGAAAAAATTGAAAGAAAAATACGAAATAAAGAAAAAAATCAAACAAGATAAAGAAAAAGCCAGATTGAAATATGCATTAATGACTGGTATATAACCTTTCATTATCCAAATAATTGATGGGTGGAGTTCAAGATAACAAATCTTGAATAAATTAATTTCATTCTGGTTTTTTTATGTACAGTTATTTTTAATTGTTAATTTTCAATTGCTAAATATTAATTCTAATTAAATTATTGTTGCAGTAACTGGCATATGATCTGATGAATGAGCATCTCTTACTACTCTGCAATCTGATAATATTATATCAGATGAAACAAATATGAAATCAATTTGACTTGTAGGATTCATCCAATTGTTTGTATAACCATTATATCCTAGATCATCTATTCCTGTTGGCCAAACTAATAACCAAGCATCATTTAATATTGTAGCTGTTAAATTGTATTGTTCCGTCCAGGGACGAAAATTAAAATCACCTAATAGAATAGTATTACTTTTTCCTGTTGTTAATTCGACTATTTTTTCTGCTTGTTTTAATTTATCAAATTCATTTTCACCAAAGTGAGTAACAAAAATGTTGTAAGTTG
>JAEOUJ010000216.1 GCA_016839405.1 Candidatus Gerdarchaeota archaeon
CTTAAAACATCCTTTCGTAATACCCGTACGCCAATATAAGCTAAACAAGCTATGAAGATAATTAATGCAAGTGTTAATGGTTGAATGAAATAGCTTAAATCTGACATGTAATAACTTGCTTTAAGTGAAAGATCGTGATAAGCAGTTATATTGGTTGCTGAAAAACCAATTGTATCTCTTCGACCAATATTAAGAAAGACTCCAGTAGTTCCTTTTGTGTAATCTATTTCTTTATTACCAAAAGTTAATTGTTGAAATTTTGCTCCAAGTGGAAAAATAACTTCTAATTCAAATTTTCTAACATGAAAATCACACTTTGGTATTGCTACTGTTTGTAGAAGATATTCAGTTTTCTCATATTTCAAAATGTTTTCTAATTTCATACGATATTCAAAGTAGAAGGTTTTTTGATCACCGCCATTTAACGGCATACGGAAATAGGCATTAATACGATTTTTCTGCCATTCTGGGATATCTGTAGTACCAGGAGGAGCTCCTAATGCGCCAAATTCATCATAAGCTCGAAAACTAGATTCCTCTGTATTATCTATCCAAACATATAACCAAAATAGTGCATAGGTATTCCAGAAATTAGAGTTTAGCATATCCCACAATTCATCTGAAGCAGGTGGTTGTGCCCCATAATTTTTAATTAATATTTCATCATAAATTTGTGCCCAATACCAATTTTCCAGTATAATTGTTCTTTTGAATGTTATAGCTTCTGCTGGAGGATATTGCCCCATCCAACAACCAATCCGTGCATGATAAGTATAAACTTCATCATTCAAATCTATTGGTTCTGTAAAATTATGTGCATTAACATTATAGAATGTGCCATAGATAACTGAAGATGAACCAGCAGTTGAATTTGTTGGAAATGCTGAGCTTTCTATAAAACCACATTCTAAAGTCCAATTAAAAGAAGTTGTAACTTGATATACATCAATTGTTACGAGAGGTACTAAGCTGAAATTCATATAAACAGCATTTCTCATTTTACCATCAATAACTTTCCAAGTTACCTCATAAGGTCTTAATAATACTGATTGTACACTTACTTTATATTTTGTTTCATTTGTTAATGCAGGAATTAGGTTCAAACCATAAAATGTATAATCAGAGTTTTTGTATTCAACAAAAACCTCTGTTTGATTTAGAGTATTGCTAGTATCATACATTGTTTGTGCTTTTATATTTACTAATTTACTTGACCATACACTAGGTAAGGCAAATCGGAAAATAGGCAATGTTAAATTATCATTCTTTTGTATTGAATATATATCTGAAACAACAATATATCCATAATTTTTCAATGAAATACTACGAGTGACGTTTATATCCAAGTCCCATAATGAAAGGCTTGGAAGATTACTATCATTATATTGTGGCAAAAAGACTGTGCCATCAATTCCAGGTTGGGTATCAGAAATAGATGATGTTAAAGTTGATTCATCTTGTTCTCCATATCTTAATCCTTTAACCTGTGTCATAGCAAAAATGTTCATTGTAATTATCATAAGTGCAAAAACTATGAGCACTTTGTTTTTCCGATTTGACATTGTGATAACCTTTCATTTATTTATTATTAATAGCACTACTTTGCTATTTTTAACTTTTTACAAATCTTTGTTTCTCTTTTTTTCATCTTATCAAATTAAAATCTTTTTGATGTTATGAAGAATTCAAAAAACATAGCTTTTAAAATATTTTCTGATGTTTTAACTTTAAAAGATAATAAAAAAGGGAAAAAGAAATTAACCCGCGAATCTGCGGATTAAATTTTTACGTTTGGAAGCGGTTTTATTCGCTGCAATAGTTTTTCGATATGCATCAAGACATTTTGAATTTGATAATGTATCTGTTTTTCGAGCAATACCTTTGAGAAGTTTAGTCATTCTAATTATATTTGGCACAATATTAGAAATTCTTGCATTTCGCTCTAAAACAACAGCAAAGAGTCTATCTGTCCCGATTTTTGATACACCAACTAAGATATCTTCTGGTGCTATGAATTGTACATTTGCTTCAGGAGGTAAAATGAAATCTATTTGATTCCCAACCAAATTCAATAATGATTTGAACGCTGAGAGACCTAGCTCACCATTCTGATCCTTGGAACTTGTGAACAAAGAATTCCCAAACAAATTATAGATGCCAATTCCTAGAACCTCTTCATTTACACCCATGAATTGTCCTAAGCTAGAGTTAATATCATCATTAGGAGAAATGCTTGCTAGTTCAGCATCAATTTTTTCCAATAGTTTGTTCACCTCGGCAAACTCCATACCAATTTATCTACTATTATTAGTATGGAGCAAAGACCTCTTTTAATACAATGAATATTCTCAGCTGTACCGAGATATTACGTAGATAGAGACCTTGTAACTAACTTTATTCATATTTATAAAATAAATAAAAATCTTATGGGGATGGTTTTTACAATTGAATTTTTCTGATTACTGATCGTATTTTGTTTCTCGCAGTTATTTCAAATAATTCAATAGTTATTTCTTTAGAAGGCAAAATTTCAATTGAAAAAACACCTATATCAACAGACCAAGAAGTACCGCCAGAAGCACCTGTAGAAGTTCCAGGATTTAGAATTATATGTTCATCATCAAAGTAAAAGATTATCTTATGTGAATGACCTGTAAATAAAATTTTTACATTCATATCATAAGCAATTTGTTTTAATTGATTAATATCTCCTCGAGGATGTATGCCAGTTCCATGGAAAACGCCAATTTTTATGCCATATAATTCGAATATTGGTTTTTCTGGAAGAGGAAAGCTATCCATATTTCCTTGACAAGCAATAAGATGCTGGATTTTTTTCACGTGAAGTTTAAAGGAGTCAATTACTTCAGGAATTGTAAAATCACCTGTAAGAACGATGTAATCCCATTTTTCTTTTTCCAAAATTAATTGAAATTCAGGATGTAACATTGTTGCTCGAGAAGGAATATGAAAATCACCGGCGACAAAAATTTTAGTTGACATTTTTCCTCAGCTCATGATAGTGAAAATTAGTGAATGGTAGGCCCAGGAGGATTCGAACCTCCGTCCCAAATTCCAAGGACTTGGATGATTGGCCGGTATGCTGAGCAGTTTTAACCTAACTCATCTACACTATGGGCCTAATTTTTTGAACAGAAATCAATGATATGATATTTCTTAAAAGGTTTTCTTTTAGTTTTTTAACA
>JAEOUJ010000217.1 GCA_016839405.1 Candidatus Gerdarchaeota archaeon
AACCTAGAGCTTATCGCCAAGCAGCACAAACAATTCAAGCCCTAACAGAAGATATTGAAATATTAGCTAAAGAAAATAAGCTAGAAGATTTACCAGGTATTGGTACTAGCATTGCCAAAAAAATTCAGGAATTTTTGAGGACTGGCAAAATTGATTATTATGAGAAGCTAAAGAAAGAAATTCCAATAGATGTAAGTGGTTTATTAGCAATTGAAGGATTGGGACCAAAAACAATTAAGCTATTATACAAGGAATTGAAAATTAGAAATCTTGGAGATCTTGAAAAGGCGTTAGATCAGCATAAAATACGTGATTTGCCAGGTATGGGTGAAAAAAGTGAACTTCAATTAATTAACAGCATAGAATTTCTAAAGAAATTTAAAGATAGGAAATTATTGAGTGAAGTTCTTCCCATAGCTAAAACAATATGCGAAAAAATGAGGAAATTGGAAAATGTATCTGAAATCTATATTGCTGGATCTTTAAGAAGAATGAAAGAAACAATAGGTGATATAGATTTTTTAATAGTTTCAAATCATCCTGATACTATTATTGATAGTTTTACAAAATTACCTGAAGTTGAGGAAATATTAGCTAAAGGAAGCACAAAAGCTTCAGTTCGTATACAAATTGGTATGGATGCTGATTTACGGGTAATTCCACCAGAATCTTTTGGTGCAGCACTCCTTTATTTTACTGGTTCAAAGGAATTGAATATAGAATTACGCAAAATAGCTAAAGATATGAGTTATAAATTAAATGAATATGGATTATATAAAGGGAACAAATTAATTGCAGGTAGAACAGAAAAGGAAATTTTTCAAATGCTTGGCTTATCATATATTGAACCTGAAATGAGAGAAAATCGTGGTGAAATACAATTAGCAAAAAAAAGCAAATTGCCTAAGCTTTTAACTATTAATGATATTAAAGGTGATTTGCAAATTCATTCCACTTGGAGTGATGGTATGTATTCTATAAAACAAATGGCTCTTGCAGCTATTGATTTAAAATATGAATATATTGCAATAACTGATCACACAGGAACACTTCGCATAGCTGGTGGAATGAATGATGAAGAAGTAAAGAAGCAGATGAAAGAAATTGATAAAATAGATGAAGAATTATCTGAAATTAAAATCCTAAAAGGTGTTGAAGTAAATATAGATTCACAAGGCAAATTAGATATGAAAAATGATATTTTAAAAGACTTAGACATAGTAATTGCTAGTATTCATTCAGGTTTTAGACAAGATGAAGAAAAAATAACAAATAGAATAATTTCAGCAATGGAAAATGAACATGTAAATATTATAGCTCACCCTACTGGACGATTAATTGGTGAACGAGATGGTTATGATTTAAATTTTGAGAAAATATTTGAAAAATCTATTGAAACTAAAACATTTCTCGAAATTAATGCATTTCCAAATCGTTTAGATTTAAATGATATTTTAATTAAAAGTGCATTAGAACATGGATGTAAGCTAACGATAAATACAGATTCTCATAATATTAATCATTTAAAATATATGGAATATGCAGTAGCTACTGCACGAAGAGGATGGGCTAAAAAAGAAGAAATAATAAATACATTATCATTAAAAGACATAATCAATTTATTGAAATAAATCGTACTTTTCATAATCAATATAACAGAATTAAAAATTGTGGAATTTTAGCTATATTAAATTAGAATTTCTTTCATACAATATATTTTATAGGTTTGTTCCTTCTTCTTAATACTGTAAAATGTTCTGCATATTGAACATCACAGTCTAATCCCATACTTCTTCTTCGAGCAAGAACATTTTCAACTGCACCTTTCCAATTATATGTATCTGCATAGCATTGTGTTACTTCTTTAATTTTATCTACTGAATCTGATACATCAACATAAATAGAAGGTAATAATGTTCTCTCATCAAAGTATTGAAAAATAGTAACATCTTCACGATGAGGTTCATTTGGTTCAACAATATGAGAAATGCGAGCAAGTTGTACTGCATCAATAACTAATTGAGCTAATGATCGATGATCAGGATGTCTATGGTAAATATTCCAAGTTAAAATAGCATCAGGTTTAATTTCACTAATAGTTTTAGCTAATTTCTTTGCATTTTCTCTTGTAATTTCTACTTCTGTATCTTTGAAATCGAGAAACATAAATTCACATCCAATGATTTTTGCTACACATTCAGCATGTTTCTCTCGAGCAATAATAATTTCTTCATTTTTTACATTTCCCATTAGAGTTGTCATTTCACCATGAGTAGCAAAGCATAGAATAACTCTATCACC
>JAEOUJ010000218.1 GCA_016839405.1 Candidatus Gerdarchaeota archaeon
ATTAAAACAACAAGAACTTTATCCTGTTATAATCATTCCCACTTTACATTTAAGTCAACAAGCTTTAGAATCTGAAAATTATGACCTAGTTATTTTTGCGCGACAAACAATTATACGATTACTTAGATCAATTTTGACATCAAATCTATCTTTAGCAATTTTAGGTAATATTAGTTTTTCTAATATGATTTATGAATGGTATTCACCTGCTGAAGAATTGCTTAACAAACAAGATGCTTTTGATCAAGTAATAAAAATAATTGATCAATCATTACAATTAGCTGTAATAGTTCAGGAAATTGAATTAGGCAGTGCTGTAATAGATAAGGCATTGGAATTAATAGAAGCAGCTTTAAGAAAGCGAATTAAAGGGGTAGATCTTTTATTTGAAATTATAGCTATTGCATTGAAAGGATTGAATCAAAATGCAAAAGTAGTGGAAATAGGCAATAGGTGTTTATTAATAGGTAAAGAAGTCGCTGAAAGAAGAAGATTAAAAGAATCTATAGATTATTTAAAAGCTGCAGGAAGGGTTTTCTCATTAGTTGAAAATGACAGATTGATTGCAGAAGTTGCTATAACATGTGCAAGCATAGGTGATACAAGGTTAAAAGAGAAAAATTTCAAAGAAGGATTGTACTATTATTCAGCTGCATTGGAAAATTACGAATTATCAAAAGATGAAAAAAGTATTCAATTAATTTCTTCAACAATTGAAAATCTATTTGAGAGTGCACCGATTCAAGATGGATATATTTCATTTCTTATACCAGGAATGGTAAATGCAAATCGTGATCAAATAAGAGAAGCAGAACTTCTTGCTGAAAAAGCTCGAAAACAAGCTGATAAAATGATATCTACAGGAAAAAGAGATTTAATTTTTGACTCTATCCCATATATTTTTGCTGCAACAGATATCTATGAACGAACTGGCAATTTAATAGAAGAAACAAAAGTTTATGATCTATACATGTTTCGATATTTATCATCAACTAATGAAAGTCGTGTTGTTAATTTATTTTTAGATCTACTTATACGGACTCTGATTAAGAAGTTACGTAGTTGGGATTTCCTAGCAATAGAAGATATTTTTACACGGGTTAAAGATAATCGTGTTACAAGAAGTAAGAAATACCAAGCTATTAAGGATACAATGGAATCATTGATGATGGGTGAATTACCAGCAGTTCAACAAAATTCATCTCAAGTTAATGTTCTTTTTGAAAGAAGCATTAGAGATTATTTGGATATTTATAAAGAACAAATTAAAGATGACATTAACCAAGCTGGTAAATTGAGTATTCATGAATATATGCAAGATCAACCTATTGATGATTTAGTTAATGTTCTGATACAGGATTTATATGCACGAAAAGAAATTGAAGGAAAATATTTCCCTATAGGGCTTTTTGTCTCCAGTGATCAATTAAATAATATAATCAATTTCCTTGATAATGAGTTAGCTAATAAAGGTAAAGCTACAATAACTGAAGTAGCAAGTAACTCAGCGTTAACTATAAATGAAGTGCTTAATGTTATTCGATTAGAATACTTACCACAAAAATTCCAAGCATTATTCAATGAAGATCAAACAGTACTTTATTCATACTTGCAACTTCGAAATGAAATTAGTGAACTTGCTTTAGGTTATCAAGAAATCGGCAATGTTGATATTAATAAAGTATCCCAAGAATTAAAATTTGCACCTGATACAATTCAACGTGAAATTGAATATCTTATACTTGAAGGTAAAATCAATCCAAGATTAGTCGGAAGGGCATAAGTTTATTTAATTAATTTTGGTGAAAATTTTGGTTGCCATTCAAAAAGCAATTGATTTTATAAATAAGAATGGTTCAGAATATGATAAAATAAAACTGAAAATCATATTGGGAGAAGAAATAGCTTCAAGTAAAGCTAAATTGATTGAATATTATTCGATATTACAGAATCGTGATGGTGGCTTTCCTTATTTATATCAAAAGAATTCGATATCAACAATAAATGTTACAGTTTATTCTATTTTAACTATGATGGATTATGGAATTATCGAGAATAATACATTTGATTCTGCAATAGAATTTTTATATAGAAATCAATATGAAAATGGCTCTTGGAATGAGTCTTCAGCTTTAATTGAGTTAGAGCCCCCATTTTGGGATGATCCTAGAAAACCCTATACACCTATTTGGTTAACTGCAAACACATGTTTTCTATTAGCGAGACTAGGTTTTATCTCGTCACCAATTCTGATTAAAGGAATCAATTATTTATTAAAGAAAAGAGATCCTTCTGGCAAAATCGAAGGATTTTTACAAGCAACTTGGTTATTTGCCGCTACCCTATCATTGATTCATGGCAATGAATCTAAAATTGTAATTGAATTGTTAGATATTATTAATCATAATTTTGAGCAAATTGCCAACTCTTCAGATATAATTTGGTGTCTACAAAGTTTAGTTGATGGTGGAATACCAATTAAAAGTAATCTTATTGAGAAGATTATACAAAATTTATTATCACAACAAAAAAACAATGGTAAATGGTCAAGTAATGATGGTATTGAATTTGATGCAAGTACTACTGTTTCTGTCATATACCTCCTAAAAAAATTAGGTATAATAGATTAATGAGTTAGTTCTAAGTTCCTTTATGACCACCAGAAAAATCAATATTACAAATATATGCTTTTCCTCCCACATTTTCAATGGCTTTTGCTACCTCTTTTTCATTTCTTGGTGCTAAAACAACAATACAACCTCCAAGCCCTGCTCCTGTAAGCTTACCTCCTAGTGCCCCTGCATCAATTGATACTTCTACTAATTTATCCAATTTTGGAACCGAAACTCCTAGATTCTCTTTTAATATTATTTGTTGTTGAGTTAATAAATCGCCTAATAAATCTAAATTTTGTTTAGATTTTGATAATTCATCAATGGCATTTTGTGTTATATCTCGAATTTTTATAGCTCCAATTAATTTAACGTATTCATCAAGTGTTAATTTATCTTTCATACTTTTTAGTTTTTTAATTGTCAAATCTCTTACATTGTAAAAACTTCTTTCCTGAATTTTACTTAATCCACTAAACAATTGTGTTTTTAATTGAGTCAGAGGTTGATTTGCAGCTCTATGAATTTTAGTATCTCCAATAATTAAATTCTGGATACTGGTTTTATAAGTAGTTATTTTATATGGAGGTCCTTCACAATTAAGAGAAAAAATACCACCTAATGAAGAAGAAAATTGATCCATTATACCACAATTTATCCCCATTATTTGATTTTCAGCTATATAACATAAATTTGCTATTTCCATTTTTGTTAAAGAAAGATTTAGTTGATCATTTAAAGCATTTAACCATGCAACAAGTAATGCTGCAGATGAAGACAATCCAGAACCAATTGGGATTTCACTGTTTATTTTAACATCAAATCCAGGCATTGATTCTATTATCTTTTTTTTGTATAGTGTAATGATTATTGCTCTCAAGTAATCAAATTCATTATTAGCTAAATTTAGGGATTTTTTAGTGGAAAAAGTGTCTTTTAAGGGTGATTGTTGAGATTCCACTTTTATTATTTTAGATGCATTTTTTCTAACTTGGAGTATTGTTCTTAGATTTATAGCTGCGGGTAGTACTGTTAATTTAAGATAATCTTGGTGTTCACCATATAAACAAACTCTTCCAGGTGCAGAATAGCTAAGGAAATCTTCTTTTCCCATATTTTTTAAACCAACCAATTATTAATTTGATAATTTAATAAAAGTTATACTTTTTGATGATTTTTGCTATAAGGATATAATTTATTTATCTGATAACAAATAAAAAACTAGTATTTCAATGGACGATTGTTAAACTTAGATTTAATTATCTAATGTGGAGTCGATAAAATGATAGAAAATGCGATTATCTTCTCTAAAGAAACTGGAAATATAATTTTATCATCAACTTTTGGTGATGCGATTACTGATAAAATAGATTTTTCAATTTCTATGGAGAAAATTAAGGATATTGCAATTAAACTTGAAAAAGGCATGTTTATTTTAGATATAGATGAAGAATTACTTGCTTTGATTCTTACTTCTAAACGATTAGCAGTAGCTTTAATTTTTAATCAAAAACTCGATAAAAAAATGATTAGTGGATGGGAAAAAGTTGCTAGAGAAATTATAAATGGTTTTGAAAAAATCTATGATCCTCATAATCCAGATTTACATAAATATAAAACTTTCAAAGAAACAATGGATGGCATTATTGAATGGCAACTAAAAGAAGAATCACCCATTGATAAAATGAAAGAAGCTCTTTGGTGAAAGGATGTAGAATTGATATGGCTGAATTACCAAATTATCCTAAATTAAGCGCAATAATTATGATGGGGATTTCAATTTTATTTGTAACAATTGTAGTAGGTTTTCTTTTTAAGAAATATTCTGAGCGTAGAAGAACACCTGCACTAACATTAGCAATTGCTTTTCTATTATGGGATCTTGGGGGTATTAGTGTTTTTGTTCTTGCTATATTACATTATGTTCTTAATCCTATAGCTGGTGAAATACAATATGCAAGATATGGTATAAATCTTGGTTATGCTTTTTCTGCTATGAGTAATATTCTTTTGGTATTCTTTATATCCCAAATATATGCTCAATCATCATTGTTTCGAAGAACCCAAAAAGTTATTCCAATAGCAAATTCAATTTTTAACGGTATAACAATAGGTTTAGTAGCTGATACTATAATATATAGTTTTGATTCGACTATTGTTGAAGAAGCAGCAAAATACAATCCTGAATACCCAATAGGACAAACAATATATCATTTAGTTTTAACTTTAATTGCTTTTCTCATGCTTTTAGCTTTAAGTGCACAATCAAGAAAACAAGCACTATTTAGATGGGAGAAAGCTGGTTTTGGATATATAATTGCCTCAGCAATCTCTGGAATTTTAATTTATTTCTTCTTTGCTGTAGATTTACTTGTACAAGAAACTAGTGTTGTTTTCTTTTCAACCGGATACACCATATTTAATCACTTTGGATGGGTTTCAGCAATTTTTATGGCAATATTTGGTTATGCTGGATATGTGATGCCACCTGGTCTGAGAAACTGGTATCAAGCAAAAGATAAGGAGGTTACCTAAATGTCTGATTTACTTAATGCAACTATAATAGAAGGAATTGTCCTTGTATTTGTAACTTTTATTGTTATAATGTTATATATTCGTTATAATGAAAGAAAGAAAACAGCATCTTTACTATTAGCAATAGCATTTAATTTTTGGTTAATTGCTATCATTTGTTTATTTTCTTGTAGATTAGTTTCTTATCTTCAAGAAATTGCTATAGTTACAAATTTGTATGATTTTGCTGATTTGGGCATTAATTTAGGATATATATTTTCTGCTTTAAGCAATGTATTCATACTATTCTTTGTTGGATATATCTTCTCTCAATCTCCTTTCTTTCGATCAACTGGAATGTATTTCCCCTATACATTTGCTGCTCTCAATGGTGTAACTATTGGTTTAATATTAGGATCATTGATTAGAAATTATAAAGATCCTGTTTATGATTTAGGATCAACAATCTATCATTTAATTCTAACATTTATGGCATTTAGTACTCTTATTATTTTCACAATAAGACCACTTAAACAAGCAACTTATAAATGGGAAAAAGCGGGATTTGGTTTTATAATTGGTTCGGGAATTGCAGGAATACTAATTTATCTATCATTTGCCATAGATGTTTTGATTGGAGGTGGATATACTCCTTTCTTTTTCTTGGCTTATGCTTTTGGAATCTTGATGGTTATATTTGCATATTTAGGATATGTTATGCCAAATTTTGTTCGAAAAATGTTCAAAACTAGAGAAATACAGTAATTTTCTGGTAATTATACCAGAAAACTTCTCTTATTTTTCATTGCTTTCTTTTTGTATTATTTCAATTATTTTTTCCGGTAGACCTAGTGATGCTAATTGATTTAATATTTCTTTTTTAGAGAAATTTTGATTTTGCTTCTTTTTAAAAAAGAGTTTAGAAAACTCGAGATATTCCCATGGATAAACAATCCATTTAGTTGTTTTCTCAATATAGAAATCAGGTTCAATTACTGATTTTGGTTTGTAATGAATTGTTGCTATCTTAAGGTCCTTTGGGGATTTTTTTTGCAAATAATCTATGGAGAATCTCAAACTTATACCAGTATCTGCAACATCATCAATTAATAAAATTTTTTTGTTTTTAATATCATAACATAAATCTTGAGTTATAACAGGAGTTTTTGCTGTCTCATTTATTCCTGTGTAAAATCCAATCCCTAATACAGCAACGTAATTTATATCAATTAAATCGCTAAGAAATCTAGTAATTACTAAACCTCCTCGAGATATTCCTATTAGAATATCAGGTTGATATTTTTCTAGTATTTTATCTCGTATTTGGATTAACTGATTCCAAATGTCTTCGAATTTTAACACTACAATTTCTTTCAACATTTTCAACTCGAGGTTATTAGTTTAAATCATAAACATACACTAATATTACTAATTAAAAGAAATAAAAGCATTTATTGTAGAAAGAATTAAAATAAATTGATTAGCTTCTTCATTTTATAAGAGGAAAAAAAATGTTTGTTATTGATAATTTTCAGATTTGTGTTTCTCATGCAATATTAACTGAAAAACTAAATCAAAAAACAATAACAAGATTAGTAAATTCTTTGATTAAAGAAGAGAATAAACTAAAAGGACAATCTCTTTTTATAATTGATGCTGAATCTATTGCTGGATTAAAACACTTACAAGCTTGTATTCATTTTGGGATAAAGTCTTTTAAGCTAAAAGAAAATATTGCTAGATCTTTAAATGCAGAAATATTACTTTACATCTCAGGTTATCGTCAAATAAGTAAAGCTATAGAACAAGTTGGATTATCTATTTCAAGTAAAGAGATTATTATGGTACAAATGATTGAATCACCTAATTCACAAATTATTGATGAAAAAAGTTTATTGTTTGAATATGATATTTTTTTGAAAATGCTAGATATTGGAATTGAATTTTATAAAACAGATATTAGCGAATTTTTTCCTAAGAATTTAAACAAAGTAATGAAGAATCTAGAAATTAATGATGAAATTATATCTATATACATTAATCCAAATAATCCTGATTATACAAAAGAAAATATAACGGAAAAATTAGCAATAGAAAAATCAGCTCAATTAAATCTAATTAAATAATAAATTAAATTGATTTTGTATTCTTTATAGATATTATAGAATTTGATTGAAAAA
>JAEOUJ010000219.1 GCA_016839405.1 Candidatus Gerdarchaeota archaeon
ATAATACTTATTATTTTAACAATAACAGCTGCTGCCATTATCTATTTTGTAGTAATTCCTCTTTTACAAAATAAAACAGAACTAACAGTTCTTGATTACTCACTTGAAGATACTGATGCATCTAATAAAGCTGATAAATTTACCATAACAATTTCAAATATTGGTAATATAGATGTTACTATATCTAATTTATCAGTAATAAGAAATAGCCAAGAAATTAATTGGACTATGAATGAGTTATTTTATGAAATCAATGCTTCTGAACAAATAGAAATCATTTGTGAAGCTTCAAGTTTAGCAAATCAATTAGCTTATGGAGATTCTGTTATATTTAGTTTCATTTACGAGGAAGATTCTATTGAAATTAATATAAGAATCCCAGCAAAATTTAGTTCATTTGATTTTCTATATAATGAAGATTTTGAATTTTTTACTTCTGTTAATTGGAGCTTACATATTTTAGAAACTCATAATCCATCAGGTACTCTAACATTAGCTGATTGGAGAATAGAGCAAGAGAATGGAAACCATTATTGGCGATGTTCCACAAACAATTGTCAATATATTATTCTAAATGATGATCACCGTAATTTTACAAATGTAAATATCTCCTATGATTTACGAACAGAAGATGATGATGCAAATGGTATAATTTTGAGATATGATGATTCCGAACTTTATCCAAGATTTTACATTATATGGTATACTAAAGACCATCCTAGCCCGAGAAATGGACCTTATACTGGTGAAATTAATGACTTCGATTGGCATACTACTGAAGATCAAATTCAACCAAATCTAATTACAGTACATTATGTTGAAGGTGACGAAGATGGTTTTAATTGGTATAAAATTATGGAAACAAACTGGACTAGAAATGATAATCAGTGGTACACTTGGCGAGTAATTGCTAATGAATCAAATATAGATCTTTATATCGATAATTTTAATGACCCATTTTTAACCTTCATAGATAACCGCATAAGTTATGGTCATATTGGTTTCATTAGTTTTGCTAATGTAAATTCACATTATGATAACATCTATGTTTGGTAATTTTAAGTGTAATATACTATAATGTTTTTAATTGTTAATTTTATCTTCCGAAAATTTTTATTGTTGTATTGTTCTTTCAGATGTAGGAGAAAGAACTCTTTGATTAATACAAATCTAGCTGGTTTGAAACTCAAAAATCCATTAATTTTAGCTTCAGGGGTTCTTGGTGTTAATAGCTCTCTTATGATTAGAGTAGCCAATTCTAATTGTGGTGCAATAACAACTAAATCAATTGGTTCTGAACCCAGAGCCGGTTATAATAATCCAACTGTAGTTGAACTTGGAAATGGCAATTTAATCAACGCTATGGGATTACCAAATCCTGGTTGTGAAGAATTTTTACATGAACTAATTGATTATAAAAAGCAAAGTAGAACACCAATAATTGCTAGTATTTTTGGCAAAGATTTAGATGAGTTTTTATTCGTAGCTAAAACACTTCAAAATGGTAATCCAGACGCTTTTGAATTAAACGTCTCTTGCCCTCATGGAGGGAAATATGGAGCAATAATTGGTCAGGATCCAAATTTAGTTTATGAAATTACTAAAAAAATAAAGAAAATTACAAATGCACCAATTTTCGTAAAAATCTCACCAAATTTAACGGATCTTCGAGTACCAGCTGAAGCAGCTATTAAGGGAGGAGCAAATGGTATTGTTGTAATTAATACTATTAGAGCTATGGCAATTGATCTTAAATATAGAAAACCTATTTTGGCAAACAAATATGGCGGTTTATCGGGACCAGCTATTAAACCAGTTGCTATTAAATGTGTTTATGATATGTTCTCTTCTTTTGGAAATAAGGTTCCTATTATAGGTGTTGGTGGCATAACTTCATGGGAGGATGTAGTAGAATTTATGTTAGCCGGAACTACAGCTGTACAAATTGGTACATATCTAGCATATTGTAAAGATCCATTAAATATGTCAATTTTTTCTGAAATAAACAAAGGCTTGCTAAATTACATTTCAATGGAAGGTTTTGGAAATATATCTGAAATTATAGGTCTAGCACATGAATTGGAGGATTAATAATGACTATGAAATCACTAGGAGTACTAAAAGTCGTTCCGATATCAAAGATTATTCAAGAAACAGAACAGGATTCTCGTATGCCAGTAAAATCATTTTTTTTAAATATACCAGAAATAGCATCAATTGCACAACCTGGACAATTTGTTATGATGTGGTTATACGGAATAGATGAGAAACCAATGGGTGTAGCAAGTGCGAATAGCGAAACAGGTGAAATGATATTTGCAGTAGCAAAAATCGGACCTGCAACAAAAGCATTACATAAATTAAAAGAAGGAGATTTACTTGGTATTCGTGGTCCTTTTGGCAAGGGTTTTTCTTTATTAGGAAAAAATATTGCTATAATAGGTGGAGGCACAGGGATTGCACCAACACGATTTCTTATAGAGAAATTATTAGAAAGGAATATTTCAATAACATTATTTCATGGAGCACAAACAAAAAAAGAGTTAGCATTTAGGAAATATTTTGAAAATTTAGCTGATAAAAATAAAAATTTCTTATATAAACCAAGTACAGATGATGGATCATATGGTTTTTCTGGATTTTCAACTGAATGTTGGAGTGCATCTTTAAATAATAGCGAACAATATGATCAACTTTACACATGCGGCCCAGAATTAATGATGTATGCAGCTTATCAAATAGCTCAAGAAAGAAAAATTCCAATAGAAGCTTGTTTAGCTGATAGGTATTTCAAGTGTGCAATTGGTCTTTGTGGCCAATGCACTGTTGATCCTG
>JAEOUJ010000220.1 GCA_016839405.1 Candidatus Gerdarchaeota archaeon
AATGCAAGAATATTTCAAATTAAATTATGATCTAACTCCAGAACAAGAACAATTTATACAAGATATTGGTATGCAACATAAGGGATTGGAATATTCTGAATATATGACTAAAGAATCGCTTGCTCAACAAGGTGGTTACGGTTTAACACTAAAAGGACCACAACATGATGAAGCTTGGTTAATCTTTTTAGATATGGTACATAATTACATGCCTACTTTTGAAAATAAAGCAGATGCTCTTTGCTGGTTCCCATATTGGCGAACTTGGTTTTCAATACAAGGATTATGTAAACTTCCATGGAATGATGTTGTACCTGAAGACAATAAAGAAACTGCTGAACCTCATAAAGTTCCAGAACATATTGAATACTATGCTAGACTCTTTGAATCCATAACAGGAAAAAACATGGGCAAAGAACGAAAAGAGCGAGAAATGAATTTAGTCAATATGAGTCAAGCTGTTTATCAATTCCAAAGAGTTTTCCAAGTACGATTAGGTCATGGTCGAAGAGAAGACGACAGTAATCCACCATATCGATCTATTGGCCCAGTAACAAGAGAAGAATATGAAAGTAGAATAGAAAGATATGATAAACAGCTGGTAGAAATTCTTGGAAAAGATTTGCATGAGATAAAAAAGATTTCAATTGAAGAGCGTTTAGCTAAAACTCGTAAAAATCGCACAGACCGCTATAATAAATTACAAGACACAGTTTATGAAAAACGAGGATGGAATCATAAATCAGGTGTAATCACAATCAAAAAGGCTAAAGAACTCTGGCCTAAATGGCTTTTTGATGAAGTTATGCCATACATTAAGGATTTACAAGATTAATATTGATAGCACTTTAAAAGTGCTATTATTTTCTTTTTATTATTATTTTTTAACAGTATATTTAAAAAAATAAAATATTAGCTTTGCCAATAAAGTAAATAGGTATTTTATCATGGATATAAGAGCATCTATAGGAACAGCAATTATTCTAGGATTAGAAAAAACCTCTACAGAAGCACATACAAATACAGCATATCTAATGATGTATTATGACGGTCATTGTTTAGCTAATTGTAGTTTCTGTCCTCAGGCTAAAGATAGTTTTAGCAAGACAGATAAACTTTCTAGAGTATTATGGCCAAAATACCAATTGACAAAAATAATTTCTAGATTAAAAATAACTGAAAGGAAAATTAAGCGTATCTGTATACAAACAATACAATTTCCAGAATCTGATGAATATTTACTTTCAATTTTGAGGGAATTAAAAAGAAAGGATATCAAAATACCAATTTCTGTTTGCTCTTATCCTACAACAAAAGATATGTTCAGTAAAATGAAAGAGCTGGGAGTAACTCGTTTAGGCATTTCATTTGATTGTGCTACACAAAAATTATTTGATAAAATAAAAGGAATGGAAAGAGGTAAAAGATTATCTTGGAAATTATTGGAAGAAGCAACATGTGAAGCAAGTGAGGTTTTTGGCAACCGATTTATCAGCACTCATTTAATAATTGGTTTAGGAGAAACTGAAAAAGAGGCTTTAAATTTTATTCAACAATTTACTGATAAAAAAATCACCATTGGTTTATTTGCATTTACGCCTGTAAAAGGAACAGAATTAGAAAACCATCTACAACCAAATATCAAATCTTATCAAAGAATACAACTTGCTAAATACTTGATTGAAAAAAAGAAATCAACATTCAATAAAATGAAATTTAATAAAAGTGAAACATTGATTGATTTTGGAGTAGGGAATGAAACATTAGATGAAATTATAAGCACAGGGAAACCATTTGAAACATCAGGTTGTCCCTTTTGTAATAGACCATTCTATAATGAATCACCCGGTAAAACATTGTATAATTACCCAAGAGAGCTTACTGAATTTGAAATCAAAGAAATAAAGACGAATTTTAAAGAATTTTTAAAAGATGTAAATATCAATCAATAAATAGTTAATTATAGTATTTTATTAAAGGTATTACATTATTGTTTGCCTATGTTAAGAGGTTCAATTTATGTCTGATGAGAAGAAATTCATACTCTGTCCAAACTGTGGAGCAATTTTAGAAAAAGGAATAGTATTTTGCAGCTATTGTGGAGCAAATATAGAAGAGAAAAAGAAAAATGGTATACAATCTACTTACCCAGCTCCTACCCCAGCTCAACCATCTTATACAACCCAACAAGATGAACAAACAAGAAATCAATATCAAAGAGGAATTGGACAACGTTCAATCTATGATAGCCAAGATCAAGAATATATGTTTGGCGCAGAAATGGAAAAGAGATTAATGGCTGAAAGTAAAATTCGTCAAGCAACAATTTTCTCTTATTTAGCTTTATGTATTCCACTAATTAGTATAATTTTCTTAATTATAACTATTATATTTGCTATACAAGCAAAAAGAATATTGGGTCGTTGGGATTCTAGAATAATCCGTGCATTAATTATTGCTGTAATTGGAACAGTTATTGATTATGCTGTTAATATTTTCTTTTACATTCAGTTCTTTTCTGAATTATTTACATAATAATATAAAATTTGAGATAAATTACTAATGGAAATTTAATTCTTATTAAAAAGGATTGATTATAATGTCTTCAGAAGAATGGCGGTTAATTTGGCATGAGGAAGCTAATGATTGTTATTATAATATGGGTTTAGATAAAGCAATCCAAAAAGCAGTTTCCACAAAAAAGGTTCCAAATACTATTAGGTTATATCGATGGAAACCATCAGCTGTATCAATTGGTTATTTCCAGTCAATGAAAAAAGTAGTTGATATTCAAAAATGCACAGAATTAGGAGTAAATTATATTCGACGTTTAACTGGTGGTGGTGCTGTTTATCATAATTATGAAGGTGAAATCACTTATTCAATAAATTGCTCTGATTCTAATCCTAAATTGCCTCAGGATATCTTAAAAATTTATGAAAAAATTTGTTCAGGAATAATAATAGGTTTGAAAGAACTTGGTATTGAAAGTCAATTTAAACCAATAAATGATATCAGTTTAGTTAGCAATGATAAAAAAATTTCTGGTAATGCTCTGACAAGAAGAGATGGTGTTGTATTACAGCATGGAACAATACTACGCAAAGTTAATGTTGAAGAGATGTTCACATTATTAATAGTTCCTGATGAGAAATTTAAAGCTAAATTAATTACATCAGCAAAAGAAAGAGTATCTAGTTTAGAAGAAGAATTAGGTTTTGCACCGGAATTTTCAAAGATAAGAGAAGCACTTATTTTTGGTTTTGAAGAGATATTCGATGTAAAATTAATTCATGAAAAAATAACAGATGAAGAAGATAATGAGGCAAAAAAAATTGCTGGGGAAATATTCCAGGATGAGCGGTTCTTATTTAAAAGATAGATTAATATAACAAATTTAAAAAGGCACATATAAAAAGAAAAAAATCAATGCCTTTTTGATTTTAAATAAAAACATAATAGCATAATAATTAATTATAAAAGCAAGGAAAATTAAGATGAGTATTGAAACTGGAGCGATAATCATTGAACCAGAGAAGAATAAGAGAATTACGATTTTATTTTGAATATGAGTATAACGCAGAAACAAAAGATCAAATTGAAGATCTTTTAACGTTGTATCCATCTGCTGATGATATCGTAACAAAAGCAATTGCTACTCTTCATGAACAGCATTTTGGTTCAATATCCAAAAGAACTCCTCCTCCGAGTTATTCCCAAACTTTTTCAGCAAATAGTGATATAGCAACTAAAAAACTAGATGAATTATGGCAATATGTTCAAATTTTAAAGGAATTTCAAAAATCACAAATAGTAGCTCAAACAGAAAAAGCAACTAATGCTCAAAGTCAAGTACATTTTTCAGAAGAAACTAATGAAAAAATTTTAGAAAAAATTGAAGATCTTGGGATGAAATTTAGTAAAATTGTTTCAGAAGCTGATAAAGAAACAGGAAAAAAAGCAATTACAGCTGAAATGTCAAATGAAGAAGTTTTACAATTAATCAAACGAATAGATCAATTAGAATCAAAACTAACAAAAGCCATTTCACAATCAAGAACAGCTGCTTCACCAGCAAGAACAGGTAGAAGAGAATTAAGAGAATTTGGTGAAGCTCCAAAAATAGGAGTAGTAAAACCAATTGAAGGACAACCAATGGAGCCAGAAGAACGTCCTTTACTTGAAGATGTTCTTGATACAATAATTGTAACTGTTGAAAGAGATGAGGATGATTAGTTTAGTGAAGATTTCTTAATACAGAATGAAAGTGGGAATAGGAAGGATTTTCTAATAAATCATTTATATATTTCATGGCGGTATCTTTGTCTAAATTAATAAGAAGACGACAAATTTCAATACAATGTTCTATATTATCTTCTTTGCGCATTTTTCGATAGGCGTTTTTTAAAAGATTAATCATTTCTCTTTCCTTAATTATTCGATTTAATGCCCATGCAGCTTCTTTTATTTCACCTGGATTAAGTAATTGCTCTTTAAGTAATTCAGCTGCTTTTGGTTCTCTAAAAACTCCTAAAGCATAAGCAGCAGTTTTTCTAATAGATTTTTGTTCATCCTTTAATGAGGATAGTAAAACTGGTATAGCACGCTTATCCTTGATTTCTCCTAAAGCCCATATGGCCATTTCTCGTACCTTTGCATTATCTTCCTTTTGAATTAATTTTAATAATGGACTTACTGCTTTACGACGTTGAACTCTACCAAGAGCAAATGCTGAGTTATGTCTCACCATGGGATGCTCATCATTTAGAGCAAGAATCAAATTATCAATTTCAAAATCATATTGATTAAAGAAACCAAGCACATAAGCTGATTCTGCTCGAACTTCTGCTGTTGGATCATTAATTAAAAGTAATAGTAATGGTTCAATCGAACGTCTATTGTTGATTTCTTTTAATGCTCGTGCAGATTCTCGCCGCAAATTTTCATCCGGATGTGTTAAGGCATCGATTAGTGGAGTAACTGCTCTATCATTACCCCATTCACCAAGAGCAATGGCAGCTTCTATTCTAATTTTTTTATCTTCTGATGATAATTCCTCAATATACTCAGTTAAAGTTTTTTCATGTTCTGCCATTAAATTTGAACAACCAGTATAACGTTTTATACATGTTTTTAAAGTAATTGAATTAAAATAAGATTCCTAATATTTAGAACTATATAATAATCATTTTCTGATATTTACAAAAATTCTAAGAAGTAAAAATGAAGAAATAATGAGAAAACCAATAATTATACCTAAATATAACATCCAGGTTCTAACTTTAGGATAACTATTTGGATCTAATGGATCGGTCCCATTAAGCACTTCTTCCCCATCAAAATAACCATCCCCATCACTATCTTTTACCCATGGATCAGTGTTATAGATAATTACTTCTTGATAATCTGATAAACCATCACGATCAGAATCAGAACTTATTGGATTTGTTCCATAAATGAATAATTCTTCATAATCTGTAAGCAAATCTATATCAGTATCAATTGCAAAGGGATTAGTCCCATATATAGTCAATTCATCAAAATCAGGTAAAGTGTCTCTATCAGAATCTAATACAAATATTTCCATGTCATTTTCATCTTGTCTATTAATTTTATAGGTAGTACCATAATGATAAGCTATATCCATTATCATCCCTTCATCATAATAAGAACCCAAATTGTCAACATTCAGTGGATCAACAATTTCTAATAATTGTAAAGAAACTGAACTAGAAGTGATTAAATAACTATCACTTACTAGTGCTAGATCATTGGATGTATATCCTCCAATAATATCAGCTAAAAATATTTCTTCTTCTTGTGATATATCTAGAACTACTAATGAACCAGTAGCAAAATAACCATGATAATTGCTAAAAACACATTCCAAAATACCTTGAAGTTCATAATCTATAATAGATGAACCGAAAGATTCTCCTAATAATTCAAGTCTATATAATCCATAATCATAATCAATAACATACACAAATCCTTGATAATAATATACTTGATCAGCAAATAAATTAGATATTGAAATATTATCCAATTCAAAAGGTGCTTGAGGATTTTGGAAACTTATTAATTCTAAACCATCCTGACCATCAGCCAGAAGAGCTGCCCAACCACTAGCACTTACACCTGAAGCATTTCCTCCATCATAATAATGACCTATTTTCACTGGATTTTTTACATCAGTAATATTCAGGACATGTAAGCCGGAATTAAAAGCTGAAAGGTAAACCCAGTTACTAGTTGTATATAAATCTGTAAGAGTATCATTAATAAAAAATGAACTTAATTTTTCTATCTTTAAAGGATCTGTCACATTCAAAATTGTATAAGTTCCTCTATTATCAATTAGATGAACTAAACCACCACGATAAACCATTTTAGTAAAATATCCACCAAAAAAATATCCAAGTAATGTAATATTTGTTAGATCTGTTGAATTATAAATTACTAGTCCATAAGTCCAATCAGAAATAAAGATAAAATCACTATATAATGAAATATCTGTTGGTACTCCAATAGAAGATATTTTTGTCATCTTAGAAATATTATATATATCACTACAATTTACAATTTCAAAATTATTTTGATTGCTTGCAATATAAATTAAATTATCTTGAACTGCAAATGTATCACAATCAATTGTATAATAACTTGTAAGTAAAGTTGGATTTGTTATATCACTTACATTAAAAAATAATAAAGTGTTATTTGAATTTAAAACATAGGCAATACTATCTATAACAGTAATTTCCAAGAAATAGTTATTATTTGTTTCAGTATAACTTCCTACTTCAACTGGATTGAGAATATCTTGTATATCAAATACCTCCAATCCCTCAACTCCATCTGCTATAATAGCATAGTGGTCTACTATTTCAATAGAATAAGCTCCATATGAACCATCAAATGTATATGCTACTTGTTCTAAATTAGTTAAATCAGAGGCATCAAAAATACGTAAATCTGTATCTGTATCAGCAATTATTAAATAATCATTATAGAAAATTGTTTCTTCAGTATTAAAATTAAAATTATAATATAATCTATAGGGATTAGAAAGATCTGTGATATCTATAATTTCAAAACCACTTGTTCCCCCTGAGAGAATCAATACATCACCTTGTAAATAGATATCATTTGTTCCCTGAATTTGACTATTATATATACTAATAATTTTAGGATCTTTTACATCAGATATATTATAAATAACTAAAGAATTATCTCCCCCACTTACATATGCAATTGAATCAGAAACTAGAATATTGTCAACACTACCTAATTTTTCTTTCCATTCTCCTAAACCAATTAATCGATCATCTATATAATTTGGGTGCATTTGATAGGCATTATCGTTTGGTTTCTTTATTGCTTCTATCTTTTGAGTATCAAAATTTAATGGATAAAGAAATGAAATTAAAAATAAAAGTGAAAACACTAGACAATATATAATATTTTTATATTTCAGGAGTTGACAGGTCCTAATACTCAAATCAAGTAACCTTTTCTAAATCTAGTGTTAGAAATTAAGGCGATCTTATTATTAAGTTATATTATTAGAAAAAAAATAAGAAAGAAGAAAGCAGAATTAAGCTTTCAATATTTCATCAACATCTTTTTGACTTAGAATCTGTACTTGGCCATCTTTAGTTTCTATGACAGCCATTTCAACGGTAATGGTAGCTTCATCTTCTTCCACTGCAGCTTTCAAAGCATCTAATGCTAATTTAATAGCAGCTTTCTTGGGCAAGTTTTTCTTATAATTTTTCTTTAAAACTTCTTTTGCTGCAGCTTCATTTGCGCCAATAGCTGTAGCCAAACAGCTAAAAATAGCTCCACCAGGATCGATGAAATATAATGAGGTTTCTTTCTCATAAACACTGCCAAAGAGAACAGCAATACCAAAAGGTCGAACGCCTCCATATTGTGTAAACGATTGCAAGTAATCACCGATTTTCTCTGAAAGAACTTCAGGATCTATCACTTCGCCATAGGTAATACGTTCTATTTGTGCTTCTATTCTAGCTCTTTGTAATAATGCACGGCCATCAGCTGAATAACCTGAGAATGTTGAAGCTATATGGTCATCTATTTTGAATACTTTATCAGCGGATTCAATCAATTCAAAAGCTCTTTTTTGTCCTGCCAAAACTACACAAGTATCAGTTTTTATTCCTACAGCTGTACTACCCATTTTAACTGCTTCTCGAGCATATTCAACTTGAATAATACGACCATCAGGAGAAAAGATTACTGTTGCTTTATCATAACCGAATTGACTTGGTTGCGAAAACATTTTAGATTGCTCCTCCGTGTTCAATTATTTCTTCTTTAGTGAGTTCTTTGAACCCTTTACTGTTAATTACCACTGCTCGAATTCCATCACCCGTTGCAGTGTCTCTTTTTATAGCAGATTTTAATGCCTTCAAAGCAAGTTTGATGCCTTCCTTTTCAGTCATATCATCTTCATAGTCAGCTTCTAAAACGCCTATGGCTAATGGTGAACCAGAACCAGTGGCAAACCAGTTATCTTCTGATAATGAACCAGCCATATCAAATGAAAATATGTGTGGACCTGTTTGATCCCATCCACCCACCATTAGTTGGACAAAGAATGGAAAATATGCTCTATATTGACCATATAACATATTTTTCACAAGGTTAGCTATCATGGAAGTTTTTGGTTTTCTTTTTCGATCTAGCTCAAACAAACGAATTTGTGCTTGCATAATATCAATAATGTATTGAGCATCAGAAACTAGGCCAGCGATAGTCATTGCAGAATAATCATTGAGTTGATGAACCTTCTTTGCATGGTCAGAAGCGACTAAAGTACCCATACTTGCTCGCATATCTGCTACTAGAACTGCAGCATCTTTACATTTAATTGCTACAGTTGTAGTTCCTTTAGCAAGTTGATCTTCAAAGTCTTTTGGTTGCAATTTTTCAACCTCTTTTATTTTAGATAACATATCGACTTTATTATTTAAAATGACTACTTTTGCAAAAAGAAAGTATAAGTTATCAAAAATAGATATAAAATCTGTAAATTAATTAATTCTCTGAATGTGCATTATTAGTATTAAGCCATGAGAGTAATTTTTGTTGGTATTCAATTTCTGATATGGAAGTTCTACGCCATCCTTCAAAATCAATATTTGAATGGATGCCAAAAGAAGCCAGTAATTCAATAAAATACTGTGATAAATCTTCCAAAGCCTGTTCATAAAAGAATTGTTGATTATCATTACTTTCAGGTATTATAGTAAGAATTGTTTCATCCTCAAATATTTGCAAAGTGGCTGAAGCTCGACTATCTACTAATTGCCATCTAATTGTTAGATTTTTACCTTCTGTATGTGATATATACCTAAAGGATCCAAACCATTTACCAACTAATAGAGAAGCAATTTCATCAAGAGGTGCTTTCGTATTAAAGATAATTCTTTGTTGTAATAATTTTTCAGAAGATTGATGTAAATCAATAGCATTTTGAACTTTAATTATTTCAGATAAAACAGTCGTTCCTTTGGGAGATATGGAGTAACCACTTTCATTTTTATAAATAAGATCTTTAGATAATAAACGATTGACAGCTTTTGTAATTTTTTGTTGATGTTTTCCTAGTTGCCTTTTTATTCCTGAAAAAGAAAATGATGTTAAACCTTCATCTGACATTTCAGTTGCTGCTAATAAAAATAAAACTTCTAATTCATCTTTCGTTAAGTAGGAATATTCTTCTGTATACAAAACATTCGGACGAATGTTTATCTCAATTGCCGGAGGGGCATCTATATTATAAAAATCATCTGGATATAATTCCATTCAATAAACCTACTTTGTTGTATATATAAATATCAAGTATTTTCTAATATTTAATGACTTACATTTAATTAATAATTTTATAAATAAATTGGTATTTAAAAAATAAGGTTTTTTGGGATTCGTTTAATACAAAAGTAATAATAATCTTTGATGACCATAGTTTTGTAGGAATAATATAAATTTAAGAAAATATGGATTGGTAGATTTTCATGACTGCTAAAAAAGAATCTGAGTTAAAGAAAATATATACCAAACGATTAAGAGAAGCAGGATATAATACAGTTCCAGAACTTGTTCAAATTTTACCACCAACTATTATGAACATTATTGGCTCTAGTATTACTACAGCTGAAAAGCTTTTCATTTCAGCTATAATGACACATATGCGAAATGTTCAAATTCATTTTGATGGTGAACCACCGGATGGTGTAAACAAAGCACTTACAGATTTGGGTTTTATGACTTTACAAGAAATAGCTGATGCCAATCCAAATACAATAGCTCAAGCTTTGCAAATCAATTTAGAAAATGCAAATGAGATAGTTCTTCATGCTATAGAATTATCTGTAAAGAAAGAAAGCAATATTGAGATAATAAATAGAGAAGAATTGATAAATGATATAGACAGAGAGATTTCTCATTATTTAGGTCAGTTAGATAGAGTTGAACAAGAGAAGAAACTTAATGTA
>JAEOUJ010000221.1 GCA_016839405.1 Candidatus Gerdarchaeota archaeon
TAAGATGTTGCGTTAAGGACAGTTTCAGAATGACTCGCATAATGATTTTCATTGGAACAAGACCAGAAATTACTAAAATGGCACCAATCATAAGAAAAGCAGCTAATTATGGTTTAGAAACAATACTCATTCATAGTGGGCAACACTATGATTTACAAATGAGTAATATTTTTTTGGAGGAATTAGAACTTCCAAAGATACATTATAACCTCGAAATTGGAAGTGGCACTCATGGATATCAAACAGGCCAAATGCTCGAGAAATATGAACAAGTAATAGAGAAGTATAAACCAAAAGTTGTGTTGGCATTAGGAGATACAAATACAGTTGTAGCTGCGAGTTTAGTCTGTGCAAAAATTAACATTCCATTTGGACATGTAGAAGCAGGAATAAGAAGTTTCGATTTAACTATGCCTGAAGAAATTAATCGAGTATTGGCTGATAGTGTTTCAGGGATTTACTTTGCTCCTACAAAGCAATCAATATTAAATCTCTATTATCAAGGATTAGATCCAAAACGAATTTTCTTAACAGGTAACACTGCTGTTGATGCAACTCTAGAACATTCAGAAATAGCAAAGAAGAAGTCTACAATTTTAGAAAAATTAGCTATTCCAAAAGATAAACCATTAATAACATTAACCGCTCATCGAGCAGAAAATGTTGATAAAAAAGAAAAATTAGAATCATTATGTAAAGCTCTAGTAGAATTAAAGGAATTTACTATTGTGTTTTCTGTTCATCCTAGAACTAAAGAACGATTAAAGAAGTTTGATCTTGAAAAATTACTCACAAATGCAAATCATATCATTTTATCTGAACCTTTTGGTTATCTAGATTTCTTGAAATTAATGCAAGAAAGTGTATTAATTTTAACTGATTCAGGGGGATTGCAAGAAGAAGCATTAACATTAAAGAAACCATGTGTTACACTAAGGACAAACACTGAAAGACCGGAAACAATAAAACTAGGAGTTAATTTTCTCGTTGGGACAGATAAGGAAAAAATAATCAAAACTGTACGAAAAGTTGCAGGATCAAAAGAAGTGCTTGATAAATTACAAGAAATCGAAAACCCATTCGGAGATGGAAAAGCTTCTGTTAAAATATTAGAAATATTGAGAGAGCAATTGCAAAAAGATGATTTATTCTTTAAACCACCAGAATTTTTTGAAAAAGGATCATTAGATTATAAATTAATAAAAATTGAAAAAGATACTACACTAAAACAAGTTGAGATGTCCAATAAAGGTAAAGTCACCTTAATTTATGATGAAAATGGTTATCCTCAAATAATTAAAGAAAAAATTTCTAAGGATTGGTATGTACGCTTCCAATATTAGATTTTAGGATTATTTTTTGTATTTCGAGAAAAAAAATACCAAATGATAATAAATTCAACAAGATTTTAAGATAATTTTTTAATTTGGTTTTCATAGTTTTTAGTGGTGTTGATTTTGGGGAATAATATAAAAAAATACTCCATAATGATTTTAGTTCTATCTATGCCCTTTTTAGGCTCACCATTAATTTTTCAAGTGAATGCAATAAATGATGTTAAAATTCTTTGTTTAATAGAAAATAATTTTGGCGAAAGTTACTACATAAACAAAGCAATTTTAGAAAATTATGATTATACAATTGTAACTGCTAGTACTTCGTTTTATGTATTTGGTTGTCAAAATAAAGATATTAATGATACAACCTCAAATATTTTAATTTCAGAAATTCAAAATGATGAAATTTCAAATTATGATTGTATAATGATTCCAAGTGGAGGACATTGGATTAATATAGTAAATACTGATAGAATTTTAGAGATTATTCAATTTGCGCATGAAAATGATATATTAGTAGCTGGAATATGTACAGGAATGATTGTACTTGCTTTTGCAGAAATACTTGAAGGAATAAATGTTGCTCAAAATGATTTTGCAACTTTTTGGTTAGTTTTAGCTGGTGCAAACATAACTACAGAAAGTGTTGTATGTGATCAAGGAATAATTACTGGGGGTTGGGGTGGGGGCCTTGGAAGTGGAGCAGAAGAAGCACCAAATGAGGAATTTTGCGCTAAAATAAAAGAAGAGATTGACGCTAAAATTATCAGTAATGTTGATTTTCCATTCTTTATTGGAATCTTTGCATTAATTGGTCTATCATTTTTAATAGTAATAATTCGAAAGCCAAAAAAATAACAAAACAATTTCTTAGTAATGATAAAGTAAGAAGAGAATAGAATGGAAATGGAAATATTATTGTGATATTTGAAAATGAAATCAAAGAATTCGAGAGTAAAATAAAGGATTTAATGGATAAATATGGCATTCCAGGTTTATCTATAGCTATTGCTCATGAGAATAAAGTAATCTATTCCACTGGTTTAGGTTTTGCAATTATAGAGAATAAAATTAAGACAACAGCTCCAACACCTTATAGTATTGCATCATTAACAAAACCTAATGCTTCAACAGATAATGCAATATAATATTCATGACACTAGTTATAAAATTTCAATTGATAATTTGTGGAGTTACATTTAGAACATATTTTATTAGTTGATAATAATCTATAATTTTTACACCAAAAAATACAAATTGATAATAAATTCAACAAGATTTTAAGATAATTTTTTAATTTATTTTTTTTAGCTTTTAGTGGTGTTGATTTTGGGGAATAATATAAAAAAATATTCCATAATGATTTTAGTTCTATCTATGTCTTTTTTAGGCTCTCCATTAATTTTTCATGTGAAAGCAATTGATGATGTAAAAATCCTTTGTTTTATAGATAATGGCTTTGGTGAAAGTTATTATATCAATAAAGCAATTTTAGAAAATTATAGTTATACAGTTGTAGCTGCTAGTACTACGTTTTATGTATTTGGTTGTGAAATCAATGATGTTAATGATACAACATCAGATATTTTAATTTCAGAAATTGAGAATGAAGATATTTCAAATTATGATTGTATAATGATTCCTAGTGGTCCTCATTGGAACGATATAATAGTCGTTCAAAGATACATGGAAATTATTCAATATGCACATGAAAATAATATATTAGTAGCTGGGATATGCACAGGTATGATTGTACTTGCTATTGCAGATATTCTACAAGGAGTAAAAGTCGCACAAAATGATTTTGCTACTTTTTGGTTGATTTCTGCAGGAGCTAATATGACTACTGAAAGTGTTGTATCTGATCAAGGAATTATAACCGGTGGTTGGGGTGGAGGATTCGGTCCAGAAAATGCCCCAAATGAGGAATTTTGTGCTAAAATAAAAGAAGAGATCGATGCTAAAAATACCAGTCAAGTTGAATTTCCAGTATTTATTGGAATCTTTGCATTAATAGGTCTAACATTCATAATAGTAATAATTCGAAAGCTAAATAAATAACAAAACAAACTTTCAATATTTTTAAAATAAAAATAGATTAACTTGTAAATGGAAGTATTGCTATGGAATTTGAAAATGGAATTAAAGAATTCGAAACTGAATTAAAAGATTTGATGAATAAATACAATATTCCAGGTTTATCTATAGCAATAACTCATGAGAATAGGCTAATCTATTCCACAGGTTTAGGTTATGCTGATATTGAAAATGAGATA
>JAEOUJ010000222.1 GCA_016839405.1 Candidatus Gerdarchaeota archaeon
CACCAATTAATATACGTAACGAACAAGCTTATGCTGTTTTAATAATAGATATTACTCAACAAAAACAATCACAATTAGCATTAACCCGTGAACGAGAGCTTCTTAAGATTATATCTGAAGCCACAGCAAATAATTTCTATGTAAATGATTTATGTTCTGACCTATTGAAAGGTTTAATTAAAACATTAGATTTAGATGCAGGATCTATACGTTTATTTAAAGAAGAGAAAAATCAATTGGTATCAATCGCTGATTTTGGTTTAAAAGATGATGAGAAATATCTTTTAACGCCAATTATATTTGAAGAAACTAAACATCCTTTAATAGAACTTCTAAAACAAGAAAATATGATTTTCTCGTTAGATTCCTCAACACATCCATTATTAAAATCATCTCCTTTAGCTACAAAATATGGTTTTAAAACGTATATTTTCTGGCCAATTAAATCTGCTAAAGGGACATTTATTGGAACACTACAAATTGGATCTAGAAGAATTTCAAACCTTACTGATGAGGACAAGGTAATTTTTGAATCTATAACAGAAATTATAGCTACTTCTATAGAGCACTTACAAGCACTAGAAGAATTGCGTGAAAGTCAAGAGAAATTCAAGCGAACTGTAGATAACATTACTGATGGAATAAGTATAATAGAAAATGAGGAATTGGTTTATATTAATGAAAGAGCAATGGATATTTTTGGTTATACAAAAGAAGAAATTAAAGAAATGAAAGGTTTTAATTTTGTAGCTCAAGAAAGTAGTGATCAACATGAAATAGATAAACAAATTATTCTTCTTGAACCTAATAAATTACATGAAAAAGAATATTGGTTTATTAGAAAAGATGGAACAAAAAGATGTGTTAATAACAGGCATTCAATAATTCTAAAAGATGATGGTAATTATAGTCTGTATATTCTATCGACAGATGTAACTGAAAGAAAGCTTGCAGAAGAAGCATTACAAAAATTAAATGAAGAATTAGAAGAACGCGTTAAAGAAAGAACATTACAATTAGAGCTAGTTAATAAAGAACTAGAAGCATTTTCCTATTCTGTTTCTCATGATTTAAGAACTCCTTTAAGAAGCATTGATGGTTTTAGTCAAGTTTTATTAGAGGATTATTCTAGATTTCTTGATGAAACAGGTCAGGATTATTTACAAAGAATAAGGACTTCCACCAAAAGAATGAGTAATCTCATTGATGATTTATTAGCATTATCTAGATTAACACGTAAAGAGTTAGCAATTGAACAAATTGATTTAACTAAATTATGCAACGATATAATTGATGAATTTAAAATAAATGAACCAAATAGAAAAATTCAGATATCTATTGAAAAGGGAATGATAATTTATGGCGATCCATCACTTATAAGAACAGTTTTAGAAAATCTTATTGGAAATGCTTGGAAATTCACAAGAAAGAAAATAAGACCAAAGATAATTATTGGTACAAAAACTATTAATAAAGATAAAATATATTTCATAGAGGATACTGGTGTTGGATTTGATATGGCTTATGCAAATAAGCTATTTGCTGTCTTTCAAAGACTTCATAGCTATAAAGAATTTGAAGGAACAGGAGTTGGATTAGCAATAGTTCAAAGAATAATTAACCGTCATGGAGGAAAAATATGGGCTGAGGGTAAAGTAAACAAAGGTGCAATTTTCTACTTTACAGTTAAAACCAATCCTAAAGATTAACACAATAGAAGGTAAGTAATTTGAAAAAATTAATTCTACTTGCAGAAGATAATCCTGATGATATTATATTAACAAAAAGAGCTTTTAAGAAAAGCGATATTTTGAATGAACTTATTATAGTAAATAATGGCCAAGAAGCTCTTGATTACTTATTTTGTAATGGAAAATTTAAAAATCGTGATCCAAAAATCACACCAGAATTAATTTTGCTTGATCTTAAAATGCCAAAAGTAGATGGGCTAGAAGTCCTAAAACAAATCAGAGAAAATAATCAAACTAAACATCTACCTGTTGTGATTTTAACAACATCAAAAGAAGAAAAGGATATGATCAAAAGTTATTGTTTGGGAGCTAATTCATATATAATTAAACCAGTGGATTTTGATCAATTTATAGAAGCTGTTAAACAACTTGGTCTTTACTGGCTAGAGCTGAATCAAAGACCTAGCATAGCTAGATGTAGTGATAAAAGTGTTTGATAAGTTAAAAATCCTATTTATTGAAGATTCAGAAAATGATGCTGTTTTAATGACTCATTATTTGAAGAGTATATTTAAAGAAGTACTTTTTACTAGAATTGAAACAAAAGAAGAAATTGAATTAGCTTTGAAAAATGAAGATTGGGATATTATTATTATAGATAATGCTCTACCACAATTAACAGCATTTGAGGCGATAAATCAAATCAAGAAAATGAATGTTGATAAACCTATGATTTGCACATCCGGAACAGAATTGTTAGATATAAAAGAACGTTGCTTGGAAGAAGGTGCACTTGCATTTATTACAAAAAATGATAAAGAAAATTTCATTAATACAATAGTAAATATAATAAAAGAAAAATATGAATAATTTTTACTTTTTTTTAGAGAATAACTCGGATAAGAGAAAAAAGGTAGAGATTCTTATCCGAGTTTTCTCATTTTGCCTTGAAACAGATTTATTGGGATATTCCAGACAATAGTATTTTATCCAAGCTTTATTATACAGAAGCGCCACAATTCGGGCAATATTGCCCATCTTTTGGAGTTATTGGTGCTCCACATGATTGACAGAATTGACCTTCCAATTTCTTTCTTTTTGAGTTTGTTCGATTAACGCTAGGTGATTCTTTCTGTTTTTTACTTTCACTCTCAGCAATTCTATTGAAATAAATTGTACTAAATATTTTTACCAAGAATATAATGAAAAATATTGAGAATAAAGCACCTGTAGTACCTGTAGCAATTATTGAACCAAATGGTATTACATCAATGTCTACTTCAAGTCGAACATCAACAAGATTGTTGTTATATATAATAAAGCAATATTTCCTATCATATGATAAACCAAGATCTAGCTTTTTAATATAAATATCAGAGCTTTTTATATAATAAGTTGAATTTGTTATAGTTGGTTCAGGTTCTCCTAAAAGCGCCCATAAATTGAAAGTACCTTCATCCATAATTGAAAAGACTATTGGAATTTCTGTAAATGAATCATTGTATAATGTACTTCTAATATCAATATTAATTCTGTCTGCTCCTGAAATTTCAAGCATACTTATATGAGACTCACCTGGTGCATAATTTACATAAGTTCGTATTATACTTGTTGAATTACTGGCAATATTTATCCCACAAATTAATGTTGGAATTGCTAATCCTGAGAATAGTACCAACATAGTGATTGACAATCCAGTCATGTATTGAGTTTTATTTGACATATTTTGAATACTCCTTTTATATCCATTTTTTCCTTGTAAATAGCTGAAAAGCTTAAGCCAATCTAGTAACTACTTAGGTGGTTACCTTTATATATGTATCCAATTCTATTATTTATAGGAGAAATTACTTCGATGAATAGAATTAGTGGTGATACTTTTGGAAATTAATCAACAATTAATCGATGGTCTAGCTAAAATTGGTTTAAGTCAAAATCAAGCTAAGGTCTACATAACTAGTTTAGTTTTAGGAGAAGAAGCATCTGCTTATACTTTGGCAAAAGAATCAAAAGTACCAAGATCTAAAATCTATGAGGTAATAGAATCTTTGGTTAAGATGGGATTTTTTGCTGAAATACCTTCTGATCAGGGGGCTGATTTATATAAAGCTCTAACTCCTGATAAAACCATTGATATGAAAATAACTGATATCACTACTACAATTAATGATGTTAAGAAAGAAATAACTATATTGTTAGAGGATTATAAAGGAAGAGTCTCAGAACCTCCTATTTTAATTCACAACAATGTTAATGCTTTGTTAAATGAATTAGATTCTGGTGAGTTTATAGAAGCTTGGATTGACAATAATCTAAAAATTGCCATGGAATTAAAACAAGTATTAATTAAAAAGAAATGTACAATCCATACAATTACTGGCACAAGACCACTCTCGTTTATCCTTGGTAATATTGATTCATTCTTTATAAGAGGTCGAAATGGTTCATTCTTTATAATTAAATTTTCAAATAGAATAATTCAACAAATTCTAGGTCTTGTAGAAGAAACAAAACCAGAAGTAAGAGAAGCAATTTCTCGAGAGAGTGGCATTAAAATTCTTCGTGAAACAGCAATAATTAATGTAGAGGATAAGATAAAATTAGTTATTCCTGGATACGATTTAAAAACTGAAAGGGTTCTATTCTGGGGAACTGTTGAATTTGCAGAAGGTGTGTTTAAGAGCAATAATCCTTGTGATTGTTTTATTACAGAAAATAGAATTTTATTAAGTGCTGATGATGGTCGCGTATTCGCTCGAGCATTAAAATTTGTTAATAAAATAAAACAAATTGACAGTCAGCTTGATATTACACTTTCAAAAGTTGGTGGCACAGAAATATTAAAGATAAGATCAATTCCTTATGTTCCTATTATAGGAAACCTTCTGGAATTTATTCTAAAAACAATATAAATCAATAATTTGAGAAAAATAGTAAATAAGGAGTTATTCTATATTTTTCTTTATTTGAGGAAGAATAAATGCCATTAAAAAAATCACCCCGATTAGGATTTTTAATTACTTTTGGAACAGATACTATGTCTTGGGGTTTATCTGCTCTAAGATATATGTTAAAGAATTTACCAGCTAATGTAGCAATAACTGGATCACAAGTACCTTTAAGTTTTCGTTTTTCGTCATCAGATGTCTATCCTAATGTTGAAAATTCAATTAAATTATTAACACAATTAACAGGACCTGAAATATTTGTAGTTTTTAATAATGGTCAAGCAGCTTTTCAAGATGCTTTATGGAAAATTGACAAATGGTCTCCAGATGCCTTTAGTGGTGAAGAACTCGCTCGAATATCATTAGATGAAATCATCATTCGAGGTAGAGCTTACCCAATGAATCTTGATAGAAAATTGGATAAATTGTATTTAATTCGCACAGGAGGAACAATAGATTCAGAATTATCTGATGAAGGAATTCTTTTACCAACTGGTAATTTGGTTGCTGAATTTATACAGGAAAGGTTTGCTAAGCAATATGATAGACTGGAATCAATTTCATTAATGGCTTTAGATTCCTCTGATATGATTTTTGAATCATGGGAACAAATAGCTAATCAAATTGCTAGTGAATGTAAAAAAGAGGGTTTTACAACATATTGTGATTTGAAATTTGATTCCAATATTCAAATAATAGCAACTTCACCATTAACCACAGCAGAATTTTATCAACAAGCATTTCGAACTAGTAATGGTATAATACTAAATGCTTTTGGTAGTGGAACTATTAATTCTGATATTTCTTCTAATTATTCTCCTCTACCAGCAATAGAGGAAGCAATTTCAAATGGTAAATTTGTTGTAATTGCTTCGCATACTCCTTTTGGTACTCAAGATTTTATTTACCAAAATGCTTGGAAACCTATTGAATTAGGTGCCATTCCAGCAGGTGATTTTAGTATTGCTCATTGTCAAATAAAATTAGCTTATATTTTAGGTCATATGAATATAATAGAAAAAATCGCTAAGAAAAACAACATTCCCAAAGATACATTAGTAAAACTGTGTTTCTTATCAGGTGTTGATTTTAGGTCAAATTCAAGCCGTCAAAAATATGAGAAATTAATTGGTTATCAAATACCTATAAAAGATCCTTTCTTTAATTTGCCATTTGATATTGCTTTACAGAAAATCATACGATATCTCAATAGGAGAAAAACGAAGCAAATAGTAATCAATTCTTTGGTTTCCTTCGAAGATGCTTTTCATGAATATTTTAAGCAACCAGAAGCAAGAAGTAAATGGGCAATAATTTTGAAACCTGATACAGTTGTTGGTTCTAATAAATGGGGTGAGCTTGTTGATGCTGCTAGAAATTTGGCAATAATTTCTAGTGAATTGCTTGATTGGAATATTGTTACTATTGAATTGTCTGAAATTAATTATAATGAATTTGTAAAGAAAATTGAAAGTCTATGTTCTAATGAAAAAATAGGTGAATTTTTCAGATCGTTTAGATATGTCATTGTTGAAGGCGGAAGACAATCATTATATGATGAAAAAAGTTTTGATGAAATTTCTGAAAAGCGATTTAGTAAAAATGATTACCTTCATCTATTATATTCTTTAATGATTACAAGAAATAAACCTGGTGTTAGTCCATCACTTTTCCTATGCTTGGGTCATCAAGGTTTTGTAGAAATGCTACGAGATTTTTTAGTCAATTTAGTTGATAAATCATCCAAATATCATAATAAATTATTAGAATTAGATATAAAAGCAGCTAAACATTTTTTGGAAATAATAGATGAAATCAAAACTTTAGGAAATAATTTTCCAGTAAAACGTAGGAATGAAGAAATTGTTGCCAAAACCTTTCAAGATCAATATTTTGCTGTAAAACAAAATGAACTTCCTGAAATGGGCATCAAACGAATGGTGAAATATACAATAAGTGAGAATTTAAAGCAAGAAAAAATTGTAAAAGCTTATAAAAAATTAGCTAAATTACATACTGGTTTACTTGAAGATTTCTATTCTTTAGAATCATTGGATATAGTTATGTTGCATAACGATGAGACAAATGAAGAAGCAATTCTTTTTATCAATTGGGCATTGGGATTATTAGCTAAATTCACTCGAGCACATTATAAAATAATGAAAGAAGATCCCAATTTATTTGATTTAACAAAATTACCTATTGGAATTGAAATACCAAGTTCTACTGTTTATGATATTGATAAAACAAGCATATTAACTGAAATAGGTGGATTAGTGATTTATTATTACAATCCAGAAACTGGCATCGTTAAAAGGGATTATACATTGCAATTTCATCCTGAATTATTTGAGGAAATTCAGATTTTACAAAAAAGAGATTTTGAAAGCAAGACTCTTCTTGAATTACCTGATGGCATTCAATTATTATTATCCTGCCTTCAAGCTGGTTTTATTGAGACATCTATGAAATTTTAACATCATTTTTTCTTTTCTTCATCACCATTTGGTTTTTTAACAACTACCCATAAATAACCTCTGAGATCATTTGGACGTAATAATCGTTTATCATGACCATCGCTAAGAAATGTCCATCCTTTGAAAATTTCTTCAAGCTCTTCTTTTACAATAAATTTCATTGGTGGATCAGTATCAAAATGAGGTAAAACATTACCACAATAAACAACATACCCTCCGGGTTTTACAGCTTCAGCAATTTCTTTTAGTCGAGGAATTGCTCTTTCAAATAAATATTGCAACACTTGAACTGCAACAATAACATCATATTTACCTTTAGGTATATCCCAACCATCCATATCTTTCAATTCTACTTTTAAATTATCTTCTACTTCAAGAACCTTAGCTCTTTTTTCAGTTAATTCAACCGCACTTTTCAATGCATCAATTGCATAGACATTACATCCTAATTTAGCTAGAAAACATGCATATCTTCCATCTCCACAGCCTAATTCAAGAACATTCATATCCTTAGCATTCCCCATAATATGCCCTCCAACTACTTGAACAGGATGTGCTATAAAAGCCATGAATTTGAGTTGTTCATCAGGTGCTTCTAGCATTTTCTTATGATAATTATCCCAACCAGTCATCCATTGATCTGGAGCAGGAACATTTAACCATTCTTTTTCTGTTGTCATATATAATCACAAATTATAAAAGATAGTATTCTTTTTTAAAGAAAGGATAAATCTTGAAAATTAGACCATTAACAGTTTTATCGAATATTCTCCAATTAGCTATTTTAGTGTTTGAATTTTAAAAAAAATCAAACAGCTGGAATCAAACTAATCAAAAATCCAATTAAATACATCAAACTAGATGCAATCGATATAATTAGCACTTTTTCAAATGCTTTTAATAATATTTGTTTGCCAGATAGTATCCCTATTATTAGACCAGCAATAAATGTAAGTGAAATAGCTATAATAGCAGATATTATTGCGGCATAAAGTATAGGAAATGATGATATTAATACAGGTAAAATAAAAGGAAAAATTACTGGTAAGCCACCAATTAAAAAATATCCTGCTGTAATTAAAGCAGATGTAAGAGGTGGAACACCACCTGCTTCTAAACGTATGCTTCTAACAAGGTTACTAAGAACTGAATAATCATCACCTATTATTGTAATTATATCATCAATAGTATTTTGTTGAATTCCTCTTTCTTTTAATGCATTCATGAGATCTACTTGAAGTGCTTCTGGGTGAACTTCTTCTTTTATAGCAATTTGTTCTTCATGACTATCTTTAATTTCTTTATGACCTCTTGAAGAAATAAATGTAGAAGCAAAAGTAACAAAACTTCCACTTATTACAGTAATTATTCCAGTAATAAGAACAATTAATGCATTATCTGGAAATATAACTAAAAAACCAATCAATAAAGCAAATACTTTCATTATTGCTAATGTAAAACCTTGAATTGCTTGTCTAGTTCTATTCAAATATGACATTTTATCCAAAATAATTTCAATCATGTGAGTCTCATGTAAAATCTCATCTCTAATAACGTTATCAATAAGATTGTACGTTTTAGAGTTATTTTTGTAATGTTCTAAAAGAATTGAATAATTAAATATCGCTCTTTTTTCTTGATATTCAAGGTAATTAACCATAATTGGTAAAGGCATGAATAATGAAATTACTTTTAATATAAAAATTTGCAATCTAATACCAAATGTTTTCTTAAATGGTTTAAATCCTTCATCTTGAGAAATTTTTTTCCAAACTTCTGAGTGACCCTTTTCCATTTTTGATATTTGATGAAATAAGTCTTTTTTATCTGGTTTTACTTTTTTAGAGATGAAATTGTAAGTTTCGTTTGCAATCAATTCATCTTTCCAAAAGGTTTTAAGCTGTGATTTTAGAACTTGAGATTTCATAATACAAACCAAATTAAAAAACTCATAATTTAATTAAAAAATTTTCATTTAAAAAATTAAAAAAAATTTAATCTAATTTTCATCCTCTTCTTTTGCTTTCAGTATTGCATTCATTAAATCTTTTAAACGCCATGATTCAGGTATAATTTCTAGAGCTTTTTGACAATGTTTAATTGCTAAATCAAATTTCTTCCTTTTAAAATAATGCACTGCTAAATTCCACCAAGTTTCAATTTTATCTGGTTTTATTTCTATAGCTTTTTCCCAGCTTTTAATAGCTTCTTCAATTTGTCCATTAGCATCATAAGCATTAGCCATATTATTCCATGCTTCATGATCTTGTGGTGCTAATTCTATTACTCGTTTAAAATATTCTATTGATTTCTCAAATTGTTGAATTTCTCTATAAGCATCTGCTATATTATATAATAAATCAACATCATCTGGTTTGAGTATTAATGCTTTCTTCCAGCATTCAAATGCTTTTTTAAAATCAGCTTTACCAATAAAATAAGCATTTCCTAAATCATACCATCCCTTGAAAAATTCTGGATCAAGATCAACAGCTTTTTGCCAACATTCAATTGCACCATCTGCATCTGATTTTTGACCAAACGAAAGTCCTTTTTCATAAAATTTTATTGCTTCTTTCTTTCTCTTCTCTTTCTCTTCAGTCATTTAAATCAACCAATTATAATTATATTTGAATTTCATTAAGTTTTGGTAATAAATGTTAGTTAAAATTTTGCTAAGAATAATTTATAGAACATAATAACCAACATTTATCAGCATTAGATTTGGGGTAATAATTTGAACCAAGACATTAAATATAGAATTATTTTATTTGTTGGTTTAATTTTTATTTTATTTCCAATGATTGTACAAATAAATACAGATTATAAACTAAGAACTAGTTCTTCACAATATGTTTTTGATGCATATGGTAACAAATTATTTACAAAATATTATCCAGGAAATTGGCCCAATGTTGGAATAATGCTTTTTCATGGAATGGGTGAAGATCAAAATTCATTAAAAATGTATACAAGATATCTAAACGCTGTAGGATTTCATGTATTCACAACAGATTTTTCTGGTCATGGACGATCAAATGGTGTTACTCCAAATGGAGAAAATAGTGATGATATTTTAGCAAATCAAGTATTACGTGCTAAAGCAGCTTTCAAATACTTGTCAGGACTATCTGATTCTGATATCTTCCTTTTAGGTCACTCAATGGGTTCTAGAGCAGTAATGAAAGCAACACAAATTGACACAAATCATGTAAACGGTTGCATTTTAATTGGTTCTGCAATTGATGTTGATAATGTCTCAAATGATTCATGGGTAAATGATTTAGGCCTTAATAATCCTCAATGTAATATCTATATTTTAACAGGTACTTGGGATGATGTTCAATCACCTAATGATGCACTAAAATTGTTTCAAACACTTACAGAAAATGATACCCTAACTGATTTAAATAGTGACTATTTAACACCTGATGGAATGACAATTTCATTAAAAGTTCTAAGAGCTCTAACACATACACATGAATCAATGAGCTTTAGAGTTTCTGTTTGGATTGATTACTGGATTAACAAAATATTGACTAAAGATGATATTCATATTGAACCTACTGAAGGCAATAATCAAAATGCAATAAGATTCAATCCATATTCTTTTATCGTTTGGCAGAATTTAATTGAAATTATTGGCATCTATCTCTTATTGATATATGGTCAAAAAATAATTAAAATTGAACAAGAAAAAAGAATTGAAATTAGAAAAAATAATACATCACAGGAAAAATTTGAACTCAAAAGATTTTTTTGGTTTAAACCTCTAATCTGGCTGGGAGCATTAATTATAGCAATTATAGTTGGAGTAATACTATTGTTTTTACCAATTTCAATACCATTTTTTACTTTATTATTTATTTGTCCAATTTTAGGTTATGGAATTTTAAACACAATTTTATATGCTTCAGGGAAAATGCCTGGTTTTAATGGTAAATTAAAACCAAAACTGAAGGGTTTCTTTGAAGAGATAAATTGGTGGAATATTCTATTTGGAATTGCTGTTACTGTTATAATTATTGCTGTTTTAAGCTATATGATAAATGGCTTTCTTTATCATGTCTTTCCATTAAATATTAGATTAGTTTGGTTAGTTATTTTCACTATATTTGGAACATTAGGATTTTATATATATCAATTTGAAATACTAGAATTAAGAAAAGCTTATCCAAACAAATTGGAAATAACAATTTTGAACAATTTCTTATTTCTTGTACCATTTTCAATAGGTGCATTAGCCATTCTTTTTAGTGGATGGATAATATTCTTTGTGGATGCAGTTAATGATTTGATTTTACTAGGATTAGTTATTTTAGTTGGTAATCTTTTATATCAAATTTGGAAGAAACCAATTTTCACTGCTTTCATGCAATCATTTCTACTATTCTTTCTCTTAGTACCAAGAGGACAAATGGCATTAAATTTTTATTAGTTAAATGAAATAATAAATAATTATTAATTTACATAAATCTTTTTTTTAAAAAAAATTGATAAAGTAATTGCATGTTATAAATGATTGATAAAATAGGTGTTGAATATATAATGAGTGAAAGGGCAAAAAAAATCTATCGAACATTGAAAGATCCCCCAATTATGAGAGTAGTTTCTCCTTTACAAAGATTTATTCAACAAGAAGCATTAGGAAGCAAAATTCTTCTTATATGTATTGTATTAGGATTAATTTGGGCAAATATACCATGGGGAGATACATATGATTTTATTTGGAATACTGAATTTAGTATAAATTTTGGTATTTTTTCAATAAATAAATCCCTTCTTTTAATGATAAATGAAGGTTTAATGGCTATTTTCTTCTTTGTTATTGGATTAGAATTAAAAAGAGAAATGTTGATTGGTGGATTAAATAATTTAAAAGAAGCATCAACATCAATAATCGCTGCTATTGGAGGTATGATATTTCCTGCGATTATTTTTGTTTCAATAAATCATCCTAAATCAGTTGGTGCATCTGGATGGAGTATACCAATAGCAACTGACATTGCAATAGCTATTGGAGTTCTTTCATTCTTTAGTTATAAAATTCCTAAAAGAATTAAATTATTTTTAACATCAATGGCTATTATTGATGATATCGGCTCGATATTTATAATTACTATTTTTCACTCAGGAAATCTAGATTGGAGATACATTCTTGCAGCTATAGCAATATTAGGAATTTTATTATTATTCAATAGACTTGGAATTATTAGAATTGCTCCATATATAATTCTAGGAATATTTCTTTGGTTTTTTGTTCTAAAATCAGGCATTCATGCAACATTAGCAGGAGTTGTTTTAGCTGCACTAATACCTGCTACTAAAAGAATTGATCTATGTGAATTTTATGAAATGAGCAAAAAATCGCTTAATACTATTACGGATTTAGAATTAGACCCAGATGAAGTATCTTGTTACAATAGAGTTATTACACAAGTTCATGCTTTAGAAGAAAGCTTTAGAAATATACAAGCTCCACTAGAAAAAATTGAACATAAACTAATTGGTTGGGTAGCATTACTAATTGTGCCATTATTTGCCTTATCAAATGCTGGAATAAATTTCAGTGAAATGAGCGGCATTCCTTTTACAAATCGAATATTTTGGGGTGTATTTTTGGGATTAATTGTTGGAAAACCTTTAGGTGTTTTTTGCTTTACTTGGATAGCTATGAAAATGAAATTGTTCAAAATTGGCTCTAATTTTAATTGGCTCCATATAATTGGAATGAGTTTTCTAATGGGAATAGGTTTTACAATGGCAAGTTTTCTCGCAAGTCTATCATTTTCTGATAATTTCGAATTACTTTCAATTTCCAAATTAGCAATACTTCTTGGATCACTTTTCTCAGGTATAATAGGTTATTTAATTTTAAGAAAAACTACTAGAAAAGTGAAAATTTCAACAAATGGTAGTAGCAGTTAAATACCAATTATTCACCTGCTTTACCATAACTAAATGTAGGAGCGCACCATCTTTTATTATCTGCTTTTATCCAAATGTTGATATTAGCTCTTTCAAAGACTATTTGATCATTTACTTTGAGAATGATTTTATCTAATAACCATGGATCGTCTCTACCAAATCTAACTTTTTTCTCAAAACATAAGAATCTAAACCAAGAAGAATCCATGCCTGGAGGGACATCTAATTCAAAAACATCAGTTTTACCTTTTTCAAAATCGTTGTGTTTTGGTTTATCTAGAATCCATTTATGTGAACCTATATTTAATTGAATCTCATCATCTGTTGAACTTCCAGGTTTTTTACCTGTAGTTATCTCAATAACAATTTTTTCTATTTTTTCATAAGTTTTTGACATTTAACCACCATAATTATAATCAATTATAAGCTTTAATGTATACACTTGATTAGATTATAAACATATCTGCTTATTTATTCAAAAAATATAATTTCATCTCTTCATTCTAATTTTTGTCTTTTTAGATGATTTTCCAGAAGCTAGTATTGTAACACCTTTTTCTGCATTACTTCTAATTATGTAAGGGATAACTCTTTGAATTGGTCTTAGAATGGTGCCACCAATTATTGGTTCTTTAACTAAACTAAACAAAACAGCGCCAAGAAATCTAAAAGAAGCACTTATTGAAAGAACTATGTAAATAGTTTTTGTATTTTCAATTATAGCTCCTCCTATTATTGGAGCAATAAATAAAGCAATAGAAGAAATTGAATTATTTATTGCTAATTGTAAAGTTCTTCTTCTGGGGTGAATGATATCTAATAATAATGTTGCTAAGCTTGAATTGATTATACCCCAAGAAATTCCATTAACAGACCATAATATAATTAATATCCAGAAAACATTTGTTGTTCTACCAGCTAGTGAAGGTATCATAAAGAAAATTGGAAAAAATGATGTCATTATACCAGCAACTACCAGTAATTCCTTTTTCCGCACCTTTTCAATAAGTTTAGCTGTAATAATAGATGAAATTGTTTGTGGAATCAATCCAATAGTAGTTAACAATGCTGTTTGTATTACACTAAGATCATAATATGAAGTATTAAATATAATATAAAATGGTCCGGATAAATTTACACCAAAAACGAATAATAAATTAATTAAGCAAAAAATTAAGAAATTTCGATCTGTTTTCATTGTAGCTAATGTGTTTGAAAGTGTAAAATCAACTTCCTCAATTTGATACCATCGACCTCTTGCTTCTAATCTTTTTCTACTTGGTATAGCTGCTTGCAAGAAAATTGCTGAAATAATACCTAAAATACCACTAAAAATGAAAATAAAAAGAAAACCATTTTCGATTGGTATTTTCCAAAGAATTATTCCTCCTATTATTGTACCAATTAATGTACCAAAAACCAAAACTCCTTGTAATAAACTATTTCTCAAAGGCCAAGAGCGAGGAGAAGTTCTTTCTACAAATAAATTAGCACTAGTTGGTAATGTCGCAGAAATCGTAATACTGTGCATCCCACGCATTGCTGCAAATGTAAAGATGCCTTTTATTGGTTTTACAAGGATAAAAATGAATACTGATGGTATATATGATGTTATAATTGCTAAAATTCTCGAAATGTTAAATTTTTGTGCTAAATAAGCCCAAAAGAGTTGAACAATACTTAACAAGCTAGTTATTGAAACTATAAAACCAATTTCTGTTGATGTTGCTTCAATATGCTTGCCATATAAAGGAATAAACGGTGATAATATTGAATCTGAGAAAGCTCTAGTGCCTGAAGAAGTTAACCAGAGACCTGTTTTTATGTTAGCTCTTTGTTTTGTAAGTTCAGATAGTGATTTTTCATCCTTAATTACTTCTTCAGATTGCTCTTTTCTCCTCCTTCTCATTAGAACAACTCTCAATTTTAACCTAATTACTGTCTAAACAATATAATCAGTAATTTGTAACATTTAATTTATAAACTAATTGGCAAATAAATGATAATTAGAAGTATTGAAAGTGATAAAAATTGGACGAGTCAAGAACAAAAATAATTCAAGATTTACTTGAGCAATTAAACAATGAAGATTGGGTAATTAGATATAATGCTGCAAAGGTTTTAGGTAAAATAGATGCTGAAGAAGCGATACAAGAATTATTGGAGAAATTAAAAAGAGAAGATAGTAGAGATGTTAGAAGAAAACTTGTACAAGCAATTGATGAAATTGATTTAAAAATTTCTACCCCTGTATTAATTGAAGTAATGATGAATGATAGTAGTATGATGGTTAGATATACAGCTGCTAGATCTTTAGGTCGAATGGGCGCAAAAGAAGCTATTCCATCAATTAAAAAGCAAATCCCAAAGGAAACAAATACTGAAAGCATCTTTTGGTTTCATTTAGCATTAGCAAGATTGGAAGAAGATGAAAATGGTCAAGGTGTTAAAACAATTAAAGAAATGAAAAAGAAAAGGCTTTTATCTGTACAACAAGAAATATTTTTCAATAAATTCTTAAAAGATCTTCAAAAAATGAAAAAATAAAAGAAATAAATTAATTATAACCATTTTCTTCTTCTAAAATAAATAATCATTCCTATTGCTATAATAATCATAATACACCATGCCATTAAATATCCCCATTTCATAGCTAATTCTGGCATATTTAGAAAATTCATACCATAAATTCCCGCTATAAATGTTAATGGTATGAAAATGGTTGCTATTATAGTTAATACTTTCATTATTTCATTCATTTTATTACTAACACTTGACATGAAAATATCAATCATACTAGAAAGACTTTCTCTATAAGTTTCTGTAGTATCAATTATTTGTATTATATGATCATAAATATCTGTTATGTAAATTATTGTTGATTGTTTAACTAAATCTGATGGCATCCTAGTTAGTTGACTGATAGCTTCTCGTAAAGGCCATGTAGCCTTTCTGATCATAATCATATCCTTCTTTAATTTGTAAATTGATTGTAAAACTTCTGGTGAAGGATTTTGGATTAACACATCTTCTATATCATCAATTTTTTCACTGAATTCTTCTAAAATTATAAAAAAACTGTCAACAAGAACATCTATTAGTACATAAGCTAAGTAATCATTGCTTAATTTCCTAATTCTTCCTCTTTTCGTTTTAATTCTATCAAAAACTTCTGCAAATTGATTTGGCATATATTCTTGAAATGAAAATACAAAATCCTTGCCTAGTATAATACTTATTTGTTCCAATTCTATTTCTTTATTTTTATTATAATTCACTGCTTTCAAGACGATGAAAATATAATCTGTGAAAAATTCTATTTTTAATCTTTGATCTGTTGAAATTATATCTTCAATTACTAGTGGGTGTATATTAAAATTATCTCTTAAATAATTCAACATTTCAAAATCGATTTTTCCTGCTACATCTAACCAATTGACACATTTAGGTTTTATTAAATCTTTAACTAATTCAAAATCAGTTAATAACTTTTCATCAAAATTTTTTTCATCATATGAAATTAATTTTATTATCCTTTTAGATTCATCATTATCTTTTGATCCATTAGTATTATCTAAATCAGTTCTCTCAACATTTCCTTGATTAACCATATTAATCAGCTTTTAATTTCATAATATTATTTCTCTCAATAGAATAATCATTAAATTATAAGAAATTATTAATTTTTAATTATTAAAAGATTATTTGGAAGTAATATTACTAATTATTATTTCTGTCTTTATTTTGCTAATCTGAATAAATATTTCAATAAAAATTACCACACCTAATATAGAGTAAATAATTCTAGTTATATCCGCCATTTTCCATGCTACTTGGAATTTAGTCGAATCTATTATATTGATTATTTTTAAAAAAGCAGCAAATAATCTAATAATTGTTAAAGGTAAAAGAAAGATGGGTGTTTTTAATAAATTGGTATTCCATCCTTTTTCTTTTCCAAGCATCCAAAAGCAAATGCTAAGTATTATTAAAGCAATTGTTAGTGGTATTAATTCTGCGAAAGGCATAGCAATGACCAACGATTCTACCCATAATTCATAAGGGAATGATTCAGTTATAGGTATAAAACTAGTAATCATCCAAGTAAATATTATAACAATAAGAAGTAATGTCATAGCTAACAATGTTATAACAACTATTCTCATTAATTTTTTAATTTTTGGTTTAATAATATACTCCCTAATGCTAAATAATCCATAACAAAAAAATGTAAATCCAAAAATTGATAATGCTATTTGAAAGAGGAAAAGTATTGGAATATTATTAATAATTGCTGAATCAATCCAAATGACGTAGAACATCAAAATTAAATATCTTGAAATAAATACAATAAAAGTGATTAGCAATAGATTTTTTAAACGATGAAATTGTGATGTTTTATTTTGTTTTAGATTTAAATTATTCATCATTTTATTTATTCATTAAACTATTAAAAATAATTTGAATAAATAAAAAAATAAAAAACTCAATAGAGTTTTTTGAAATTTAAACTTAATTCACAAAATTGAAAGTCCTTGTTTTTTAGCTTTTTTCTCGACAAAGATGAGTAAAACCCTCGCGAAAGCAAAATAAAAAACTGTTAAAGCTCCAAGAATTATGAATTCTTGCCAAAACGGCAGTAGTGTTAGGTATTTATCACCAAACATAAAATGTCTCATTAAATCAAAATTATATGTAAATGGAAATGCTAAAGTTAAGAATTTCATTGCAGTGCCAAATCCTTTGTGAAGAACAATAAATCCTTGTACTGGAAGAAATGCTCCAAATAAAAATTGTATTAATTGATGAGTCATTGAGATGAATATTCTTGCTTGTCTAAATAAAATAGCAAACATACCAAAATATAAACCAACAGCGATATTAGAAATTACAGTAATTAAAGCAATCAAAAGAGTAAATCCAATAATTGTTCCATTTGTTAAGGCTCCTGCTAACCACAAAGTTAGTGCATAAAGTGGTAGAAAGAATGGGAAATTAATAATCCCCCTAGAGATGGTTGTTGATAATAAATAGTTCATTCGTGATGTTGGAGTAACAAATATTGCTTCAATTGTTCCATAATGAATATCATCTTCTACTCTAGTCAATGGAGCCCATGTGGCAATACCTGAAAACATTTGAATAACTGCACCACTTAGCATAAATACAAATAAATCTGATTCTGATAAACCAATTAATCCTAATATTTCTGGACTAAAGTAATATGCACCTCCAATTATAGCAAAACCAAGTGTTAATGATACCATTTCAAGTATTAAGCCCAAAAAATATGTTCTATATCTAACATATGTCTTTAAATCACGCCAAATGCTTTTGAATAAGACTCTTGAATGATATTGAATAGACATTTTCTTTTCCTCCTATAGTATTGATAATCCTGTTTCTTTTGCTTTCTTTTCCACTTTTTTTAAGAGAAAATAAGCAAGTAATAAGAATAATAAAGATGAAACAAATAACAAGATAAATTCTAACCAAACTGGTGCTAATGTTACATATGTTGAACCAAACATGTAAAATCTGAACAAATCATAACAATAAGTATATGGAAAGATATGTGCAAAGTATTTTAACACCAATCCTCCCGTTTTACTCATACCAATGAAAGATTGTACTGGAACAAAAGCTCCACATAAGAATTGGAAAATATTGCTTAAGAATATAGCAACAGGTTGGATTCTCCGAATTAAAATTGCTAACATAGCAAAGAATAATCCAAATGAGATCATGCTAACAATTGTTAATAATACAATCAAGAATGTTGTTCCAATTATATAACCATTAGTTAATACTCCATGAACTCCAAGAATTATGATGTATGCAGGTATGAAAAAGAACATATTCAAAATAGCATCAGAAATTGTTGGTGCTAATAAATAGGAAATTCTATTGGTGGGAGTTACAAACACTGCTTCTAAAGTACCATAATGAATGTCTTGTTGAACTCGTCCCATAGGGGCCCATAATGCTGTATCGCTAAAAGTACTTAATGCTATGCCACCTGCAAAGAAAACAAAAACTTGTGTACTTAAAATACCTGTTTCTGTTGTAGATACAGTGTTAAATCTTAAAATTACTCCAAAGATATAAGCAGCTCCTAACCCTATCATCATATTTAGCACCCAACCAACTAGTCTCATCTTATATCTTCTAATATTTACAAGATCCCTCCAAATGCCTTTACCTAAGACCTTCATGTTATAGTTAAAATTAAGTCTAGCATTTTGAACTGACATAATTAACTCTCCAAATCAACTTTCTTATCGCAATATTTGATGAAAACATCCTCTAAAGTACCTGTTCTATAAGAAATCACTGGATTCAAATCGAATTTTTTACAAATTTCCATAACAGATTCGAAAGCTTTTGCGCTATCAGAAACAGGTAATTTTAAGTAACCATTTTCTTGATTAACAGCTTTTACTGAATCAACTATTGCTAAGGCCTGTAAGAACTCCGGTGTTGTAGTTTCTGTGGATCTCATTCGTACTTCGAGTAGTTGGATATCTAATTCGTCCATTAGATTTTGAGGAGTATCCACAGCAACTACTTTGCCCTCATAGATTATTGCAACCCGATCACATAATTCTTCGATTTCAGACATTATTTGAGAAGTAATTATAACAGTCTTACCTTTCTTTTTGGCATAATCTTTAACAAAACTTCTAATCTTTTTAGCTGCTATTGGATCTAATCCTTTGCTAATTTCATCTGCAAAAACCAAATCAGGATTGTGTAAAAATCCTCTCATAACAACAATTGCTTGTTTCTGACCACCTGATAATTTCATAACTTCTTTATCAAATATCTCGTGATTATCATAGGTTTTTTTGAACTCTTCAAGTTGTTCCAAAAATTCTTCTTTACTCATATTGTAGAGTGCGGCAAAAAATTCAAGATTTTCTTTACCAGTTAGTCTTGCATAGGTGGATCTCTCAGAATCTTGACCAATATAACCAATTCTTTTCCGGATTTCCTTTTCTTCTTTAATATCATATCCAAGAACTTTGACTTCTCCGTCAGTTTTACCTAGAAGTGTTGAACAAATTTTGATAAAAGTAGTTTTTCCTGCTCCATTAGGTCCAAGTATGCCAAATATCTCTCCTTCTTTTACTTGTAAATCTAAACCTTTCAAAGCTTCAGTCTCTTTTTTTCTGCTTTTATAGGTTTTTTTCACATTTTTAGCTTCTAATGCATACAATACATTTCACCTAAACATCTTTCTTAGGTTAATTATAGTAAAAACAAATATAAAGCGAATTCACAGTCTGAGGTCTCTTACTGTTCACTCCACATTAGAGGTCTCAATTTGTTACCTCAAGGTATTTATAGGTGAACGACACATTCACTAGTTTTTCAATCAAATATTTAAAAAAAAGAAAAAAAAATAGATTATGTAAAGGCTGCTTTAATGTTTCCAATTGTAGTTAAGAAGTCAAATTCATATATAGCTGTTTTTGAACCAATATCAGGTGATTGATAACTAGTTCCCCCACCAGGTATATCGATAGTACCTACATTTGTTGTTGCATTAATTATTAGACCAACTTCATTTGAAAAACTATACAATAAATCAATATTGCCACTTGTGCATTGAACATTGTGTATTATACTGTAATTTGCTTCTGGCACATTATTATATGAAATTAAAAGATTGATATTTCCTATTGTACTTGTGATATTGAATGTCACACTAGTTGCTACAAGAATTTCTTGAGAAATTAAAGAAATACTGCCAATTGATGAAATTATCTTCACAAAATTAGTAGTAATGTATGTGCTTTGCCCAAAATCGACATTTATATTACCTGTATTAGTTTTTACATCTAGTTGTTTGATTATTGATGTAGCTAATGAATCAGAGTTAAAATCTATTAATCCAATATCAGTTTCTAGATTGTATTTTACAGTAGCATTCGGATGAATTGTTATGTATAGATTTTGATAAAAAGCTTTTTTGTTAAAAAAATTAAAAGAGGTATTATCAGAATTAAATGATACAATAATTTCACTTTCAACTTCACTAGAAGTGAAATTTATAGCATCAGATAAATCAGCATTTGATCTGCCAAATACAACTAATGTAGCTTTCATTAGTTCAGTTTGTAAGTCATCATATTGTATATCTATTAGACCTATGTAGTTATAGATTTTTAATGTAAATTCATTATTTGAGGGTGAATCATATGTGTAATCTAGTTGACCAATTTCAGAAAAAGCCCCTCCTCTAAGAATGAAAATAAGTGCTATACCTTATACGATAATAGCTAAAATTATAATAAGGATAATTAAAAGGCCACTTATTCCCTTTTTGTTTCGTTTTATTATATTTATTGTTCTTTGAAAAACCATAAAATCCCCCATTAATTAAATAGCTTTTTCTATTTTTAAACTTTAAACTATAATCACCTATGTTTTCCCCTTTTTAACATATTTAAAATCCGCTTAACATTTCTTATTTCTTATTTTTCTCTCTTTAATAATTTGAAACGCTATATTTATATATTTGATTAGATAATTGTTTTAATAATAACTTTTTAGTGAGTAATTCCCCAAAAAGTGATTAAATAAATAAAATAACTAATAGAAAGGTGAAAAATATCATGTCATGGAGAGACAGAAAAGACAAAAAAGAAAAAGATGAATTCCCATTCGATATCTTTAATGATAGATCATTCTTTGGAAATGATCTATTTGAAAGGTTCTTCAATGAAATGTCAAAAATGATGGAAAATATCGATGAAGATAATCCAAATATTCAAGTTAAAAAATTTGGCCCTTATGTTTGGGGGTACAGTATGTCCATTGGTCCCGATGGCAAACCAATTGTTAAACAATTTAATAATGTAGATCAAGAAATAAATCAACCTGAATTAAATGAAAGTTCTTCAGAACCATTAATAGATGTATTTATTGAAGATAAAACTGTTAAAGTTATTGCAGAAATGCCTGGAGTAAATAAAGAAGATATTCAAGTAACAGCAACTGAATCTAAAATAAAAATATTAGCAGATTCAGACATAAAACATTATAATACTGAAAAAGAGTTAAATGTGAAAATTAAACCCAAAACTGCTAAATCTACATATAATAATGGTATTCTTGAACTAATCTTTGAAAGAGAAGAACCATCAAATGAAGAAGAATTTGAAGTCGATATTTCCTAGTTAGACTTCATAATTTTCTTTTATTTTTTTAAACAAATCATCAATAGTAAATTGAAAAAATATTTCTGATTTGTATCAGAGTCTAAATTTGAGTAATATTTTTCTTAATCCAATAATAGTTATAAAATTTTAAAAAAAGTAAAAATAACACAATGTGTTATTTTCAAGATGCACTTATACTACCAGTTGTAGTAACTAGATCAAAAATATATTTTATCAATTTTGCATCATAATCTGACGATTCGTAGAAACTTCCTCCACCTGGAATTGTTATACTGCCTGTTGTTGTTTGTGCTGTTATTCTAGTGCCAAAATTGTTCTCATCTAAAGTATATAATAAATCTATTGAACCTGTAGTTACTGATACATCATAAGTTGCTATATAATTGTTAGAAGGTATACTCACTTGATCAATAGTTAATTCAATTGAACCAGTAGTAGTACTAATAGACCAGAGAATATCATCTGCAAATTTTACATCTTGTGAAATTACCTCTATAGAACCTGTAGTAGTTGCCAAATTTATTTCTGAGGTGTTTAAAAATGTATTATCACCAAAATCTACTTCAATTGAACCAGTTGTTATTGCTACATCTAACATTAATATTTCACTTTCTGCTAAAGAATCAAAATTTAAATTAACGCTTCCTGTTGTTGTTATGATATTATATTCAGCAATAGCATTAGGATTGATTTTGATGAATAGTTTTTGATAAAAAGCCTCTTTATCATTCCACTTCCAAATTAGATCACCAGAATCAAATGAAATAATTACTTTACCTTCTGAAATTGTCGATGTGAAATTCACTGCATCAGCAAAATTAGCTTCAGATCTTCCCCACATTTCCAATCTAGCTTCCATTAGAGTTGTTAAACTATCATCATTCTCTAAAGTAATACTTCCAACAGTATTTTCTATATTTAGTGTAAGATTAAGATTATCAGTTGATGAATATGTATAGTTGGTTTCTCCGATTAAAGTAAAAGGACCACCTCGAATAACAACGAATACAACAACTCCTGCAATTACAGCAACAATAATTACAATTGCAATTATTATGCCAATTATTCCAGATTTGTTATTCTTTAATTTATTAAAATGCTTTTTCATTTTTTTTCTCCTAAAAAATATTTAATCTATGATAAAAAATTAAGAAATAGAATTTCAATTCTCTTATTTATTTTATTAAGTAATGCTTTACAATTTTAGTAGAATCTTTTTTAAAATAAAAAAATACATTTTGTTCTATTATGAAAGAATATGCACGAAAATTACTCGATAAATTAGAGCTAGGTTCGGGTGGTTTTGCAGACATTCGGTTTCAAAATTCTGAAACATTATTTATGCTTATACAAAATGGCATTACTCAAGAAATGACATCTACAAGATTGAGTGGTGCTGCTGCTCGAGCATTAGTAAAAGGAGCGTGGGGATTTAGCACAACTGCAGAATTGACAAAGGAATCGTTAGAAAATATGGTCAAATCAGCAGTTAGCATGGCAAAAGTTGCTTCAGTTAAAGTTAAAAAACCACGAAAGATTAATGATAATTTTGTTTCGAAAGGGAAATCAAAATTAGATATGGATGTAAATCCAAAAGATATCTCAATAGAAGAGAAATTAAAAATTACTCAAGATTATGAAAAGAGTATTCGAGAAGTTGATAAAAGAATTGCTAATTCTAATAGTCGATATGGTGAAACAGTAAATTCTGAAACAATTCTAAACACAAATGGGACAGAGGTTACAACTGAAAGTGGAGTTTTTCGATTAATAGCAGGCGCAGTAAGCCGGGAAGGGAATCTACAACAAATAGTATCAGATGATGTAGCATCATCAAGAGGAATTAAATCAATTTTAGAGTACAATGTAATTGAAAAAGGAACTGAAATAGGTAAGATAGCAATTGAACTTCTAACAGCAGAAAAACCACCAAGTGGTAAAATGAATCTTGTAATGGATCCAAGTTTAGTGGGAGTATTCATTCATGAAGCGTTTGGTCATGCTTGTGAAGCTGATGGAATTATTACTAAATCCTCTATTCTTCATGATAAATTGAATAAAAAAGTTGGCGTTGAAGCGATAAGTGTTACAGATGATCCAACAATACCAGGATTAAGAGGATCTTTTACTTTCGATTCAGAAGGAACAAAAGCTCGCCCTCGAAAATTAGTAATTAAAGGTGTTTTAACAGAATATTTCCATACTCTTGAAACTGCAACTATTTTAGGTCATGAACCAAATGGTTCTGGAAGAGCAATGGATTTTAAATACCCACCACTAGCAAGAATGGGTAATACCTATGTTGAAGCTGGTGATAAAACCCTTGACGAATTATTTGAAATCATAGGTGAAGGTATTTTCTTAGAAAGTTCTTATGGTGGTTATGTAAATCCTGCTAAAGGACAATTTATGTTTTCAGCTCAAAATGGTTTTGCAATTAGAAATGGTAAGAAAGATGCTTTAACACAAAATGTTTCAATGTCAGGAATGATAATGGAAGTTTTAACAAATACTATTGGTGTAGGTAAAGATCAATCTCCTGCTTTCAATGGAACTTGCGGTAAAGGAGGGCAATGGGTTCCTGTAACTGGTGGAGGTCCTTCTTTAGCTGTAAAAGATTTAGTAGTAGGAGGACGTTAGGAGGAAGAAAGATGACTGACCAAGAATTAATCAATATAGCAGAAAAAGTAGTTAAAATGACTCAAAAATTAGGCGCTGAACATTCTGAAGTTTGCTTAATGAAAGGGAATCAATTAAGTGTAAATCTTGAAGAATCTAGTATTGTTAAAGCAAACAACAAAAGTCTCACTGGTATTGGCTTGCGTGTTTTAATCAACAAAGCTGTTGGTTTGGCTTCAGCAACACAATTTGATGATAAAATCTTAAAAGCTATGGTTTCAGATGCAGTTTCTTTAGCAAAAGCTAGTAATCCAAATCCTGACAACATTGGTTTTGCTAAACCAAGTAAGAAGTATACAAAAATTGAAGGATTATTTGACAAGAAATTAGCCAACATAAAAAGTAGTGAATTAGTTGAATTTGGCATAGAAGCTTTGAATGGTAGTCTAGCAGTTAATCCAAATTTCAATACATCTGGCACAATTAATCTTACAATTGGTAGTAAAATAATAGCTAATTCGAATGGAATAAGTGTTTCAACAGATGATACCTATTTACAAGCATTCATTAATAATAAACTCACAAAAGATGATGATATTGGAGTAGGTTTTGATTTTGCTTTTGGTAGATCTCTTGAGGAAATTAATCTTGAAAAAGTTGGAACAACTGCTGGTGAAAAAGCTTTAAGCATGCTAGGAGGAAAGAAAATTGATTCTGGTGAATATCCTTTTCTCTTGGATCAGAGAGCAACAAGAAATACTATTAATGGAATTATCTCACAAGGAGTATCAGCTTACAATATAATTCAAGGAACTGCTTTCTTTACAGATAGATTAGCTGAAGAAATTGCTAGTTCAGCTTTAACTGTCATAGATAATCCTCTAGAAAAAGGTGGATTTGGAAGCCGATTTTTCGATGATGAAGGTACACCCGCTCAAAAAACTGTTATTGTTGAGAAAGGTACTTTGTTATCTTATATCAGTGATGTATATACTTCACACAAATTGGATATACCAAATACAGGTAGTGCTAAAAAACAAAGTTATGATGGGATACCACAACCAGGAACTAGTTTGATACAAATAGAAGCTGGTTCATCAACAAAAGATGAATTATTTGCAGAACTTGGCACTGGAATTTACATGGAAAGCCCTGTTTTCACTATGGGTGGAACAAACATTAGTCAACAGGTTGATGTTGGTTTTTTGGTTGAAAAAGGGGAAATAGTTCATCCAGTAAAGAATACAATGTTAGGAACTACTGTTTATGATATTCTAAAGAATGTTCAACTAGTTGGTAGTGACTTATTAATAGAAGGTGGTATGAAATCACCTATGATTCTTATTGGTTCAACTAAGTTCTCGAGTGGAAGATGATTCAATTCCTTTTTCTCCTTTATTATAGAAAATTGATTTGTAAGTCCAATAATCTCTGGATAGATATATGCCTAAAAGAAATCCAATAGATATAATAGTACAACACATAATAGGACCTAAAATAGCATAAGCCTTCATCGATGGTAAGAAGTATTTAAAACTAAAAAGAAACCCAAAAAAGATGTAAAAGTAAACTAAAATTATAATGATATAAATAGTTAAAATAATATACCGTACTTTTTTTCTTGAAAAGAAACCTATTATTAATCCTATAAATAATCCAGAAGCAGTTTTAATAAGTAGTGCCCATATGACTGTAGAAATCTCTGTGGATTTGAATAATTGATAAATAATATTATCAAATTCTCTATCACTGAGTATGGAATCTATAATAAACGTTGCAGCAAAGATTATAACTAATGGTAGAATGACAGCAATAATTTCAAGAATAAATCTTCTAATAACTAACATATTCTTCATATAAACAAGTAAAACAAACCAAAGAATTGGTAAAAACCATAGTATTGAAAATAGAATATCTGTAGATTCAGCAAAATCATATTGTCTCACGAAAGTTAATGGCAAAACTGCACTGTAAATGTAAATAGCAAAAAAAGTACTATTAAGAATAATTTTTCGAATTAATGGTATTTTACTTTGGATTCCATCCTTCTTTTTCATCATAAGCAAATCAGTGAAGCTCTGTTTGAAAGTGATTATTCCTAATTGCAACATAAAATTTTGATATAATGGATAGAATGTTAAACCAAAAATGAAGAATTGAATATTGTTATTGAAGCTATAATTAAATTGTGTTGAAATACTTTTCACAAAAACAATAATTATTGGTATTGTATATAAGATCCAATTAGTGAAAATAATTAATTTTGAATTTTGATATCTTTTACACAGAACAGTTGAACCTGAAATAGTTAATAACACAATGGCTATTGGAGTAAATACAAAATAACCTGTTGATGCTTTAACTATGTTAAAATAGTAATGCCATTCATTATTGAAATATTGTGAATTATAAATCCATTTATAGAAGAAATTCGTTCCATCAAAGCTTTGTTCAGTTGATGAATCTATTACAAAATCAGGTAAAGGGACATAAATAACAAGAAGGCTTAAAATTGTAATTCCAAAAACAGTTAATATTATAGATAATATAAAACGGTAATTAATTTTAATATCTAGCATTTTAAGTTTAATATATGAGATATCATCATTGCTTTCATTATAATTTGTATTAGATTCCAAATGTTCTAACCTCTCTCATTCTTTTTTCTTGTTCTAATTAGTTTCATTATAACAGGAACTAGTATTAAAAGAATAACAATTGGAGATAATACATATCCAAGAATAATTTTAATATTCTCTATTATTTTTGTTGGTGTTGTTGGTACTTGGGGATTTGCCATTGTATAATATTCTCTAGCTTTATCTAAATCAAAATTATATCGTATAATGTTAGGATTACAAAATGATCCCATAGTGGAATAAATTGGCCAATAATCAATAGAAGCTTCTGCATTATGCAGAACTTCATTTATTTCTTGATTATCTATTGCATAATTAATAGATTTTCTTAATGCTAATCCTTTGGTTAAAGAAGGATCATATGCAGCATTTGTTCTATCACCAATATACAAACGATCCTCTCTTAAATTAAAACCAATAAATGACAACCTATTTCTAATACAATTATAAATTGAAAAATCAGTATATAATAAATAATCTTCTTTTTTATCACTAAAATAATCAAGAGAAACTAAATCTAAATAACCAGATTCAAATTCAAGAAAAATTGTTTGTATATCATCAATTATTCGAATATGTAACTCTTTAAGCAAACTTTCAAAAGTACCAAAACGTGTTATGAAATCAAGATCAGGATCGCTATTTATTGAGTCATTTAACCACCAGCTGTCCTCAAATAATTGTAAAATGGTTTTTTCATCTTCAATATAGGAATTAATTTCAAATAAACTTGTTCCAAAACAATTACTTGAATATGATTCCCAAGAAGAATGGGTTATATCAGGTGTTATTCCGTCTGTTAATTGTGTTTGGTTTAAGAAATGTTCAGGTAGAATTAAGACATTTAATTTTGTAAATAAGGGAGCAAAAGATTCAGAATTCTGTGTTGTTAAATCATTATCAACATAAATATCCAAAGTATATTCATCAATAATTTCCATATCTTTTATCCAATAATATGATAATTTATCTATAGAGAGATATTTCCAACAATAAAGAGAGAAATAAACATCGTAGGCATCAAAATATTCGCTAATAAATACTCCTTCCGGATCATTCTGCCATTTAACCCCTTCGCGACATTTTAATCGAATATAAGTCTCATTTATAACACTATAATCTTCTACTAAGTGTGGCCATAAACCATTTGTTTCATTTTCAATTGGATAATTAAATGATTCACTCCAAAACAATGAATCCAAACATAATTTTGAAATGAAAGATGATGAAGGATCGTATTGAAAGAGAGGATTTAATTCAATCCATTGATTATCAGCTATAACAATTTTAAAAATAGCTTCTTGATTATAATGTAATCCATCCCATTCCATTTTCCCCCATGATTTAAGTAATCCATGATCACTATTATAACCAATCAAATTATTCCAAGATGCTTTACTATCATTAAAGTAAAAAAGTGGTTTTATTGGACAAATTTTATCCATTAAGTATTGTTGCCATTCCCAAGATAACAACTTTCTCTCAGATGAATTCGTGCCAATATCATTATTTATATCAAACAAGTACTTATCATTAATACCATTGTTTACAGCTTCATTCCAATCTAAGCTTGAATCATAACCAAAGAAATTGTAGAAACCATTTGTTCCGTAAATGTTAGAAAAGTCAATATCTGTTTTATCTTGGGTAATTTCCATGCAATATATGTCAAAATCTCTAACATTTATCAATTGATCATAAAACTCACAATAAGAGTAAAATTCCACATTTAAATCAATATTATTTCTAGCTAGATGTTGTTTTAAGAAATTAAGATAATCTCGAAAAGGATCTCTCATATATGTTATCGCTTTTAATTCGATTATAGGAGGTACATACCAATTACCATCAATAGGCTGAATGAAAGCAATTGAAATATTACTATTAATTAAAATAAATAAAAAAACCATTGCAGCAATTTTTTCTCTCAATTTTTAATTAACCCTCTTTCTTTTCTTCATTTTTACAATCAAGTAAATAGTAAATGAAATTACAAGCAACGAAATAATTGGCAATAAAACAATTAATGCAACTAATGAAGCGGGAAAAACATTGCATCCATTAACCCAACCTATGTCGTATCCAGCTCTGGTCATATATTCCCTTGCTTTATCAAGATCGTAATTATATCTAATTATATTTGGATTACACCATTCACCTAAATTTGATGGAATAGGATGATCTAATCTTGAAAAATCAGAATAATGATTAATAGCATTGATTTCAGTTTTACCTATTGCATAAGAAATGGCTTTTCTTAACGCAACTCCTTTGGTCATAGTTGGATCAAGATCAGTTGGAGTCATATCACCAAGGTATGATCTATTTGGCTGCAAATTAAAAACAAAATAATTGATTTTACCATTAGTGAGATTTTGAGATTGGAAATTACCGTTATCTATTATTTCTGATATTAAATTATAATCTTGAACAGTTATGAAATCTAATTGACCAATCAAAAATTCAGATAAAGTAGAATTGATATCTCCAATCATTTTTATTCTTAGTTTATCTAAACCACCAGTAAAATTGCCAAATCGATTCTCCCAATCAAGTAAAGTATCGCTTGTTATTGACTCATTTAACCACCAACAATCAGAAAATAAATTCATTGAAATTTCGTTACTAGTAATATCATTAATTTCAAAAAGACCTGTACCAAAACATCTATTCGAATATTTTTCCCAAGAAGGGTGATTTATATCAGGTGAAACCATATCTGCAAGCTGAGATTGATTGAGATAATGTTCAGGTAATATTAGAATATTTAATTTAGCTAAAGCTGGAGCAAATATCTCATGTTCTAATGTAGATTCATCCCCATCTATATATATATTCATTGTATAATCATCAATAATTTCCATATTTGAAATCCAAGGAAATGCTTCTGGATAATCCTGATAATTATTCCACATATAAATAGTAAAGAAAACATCATGAATGTCTAAGTATTCATCAGTAAAAATGCCTTCTGAGTCTGTTTGCCATTTTATTCCTTCTCGAATCTTTAATTGTAAAGTGGTATTGTCTAAATAAGTATAATTTTCCAGAAGATGAAATCTGAAATTCTTATCAAGAAATCCTCTCATGAATTCTCGTTTTTCATTATCTAACCAAAATAGTGGATCAAGACATGCTTTTTGAATCAAACTTGAATTTTCATTGCAGTTAAAGATTGGTATTAAATTATTCCATTCACCATTTGCAATATATAACTCATTATCATTAATTTGATTTTCATGTAAACCATCCCAATTCATGTGCCCCCAAGATTGAAATAAACCTTTTGAAATATTATATCCAAATAGATTTGACCAATATAATGAGTAATCTTTACAATTAAACAATGTAACAATTGGTACTATTTTATCCATTAAGTATTGTTGCCAATCCCAACTGCATTGCATTCGTTCTTCTGAGTCTGATGGTATAATAAGATTACATTGTTGGATAAACCATTCATTCAAACCGGTTTCTAATTCTTCATAATAATCTATTGATGAATTATAATTAGATAAATTAAGCGAACCATTTTCACTGTAAATTTCCATCCAATCAGGATCATAATCTGGTTTGAATAATTCTTGATAAGTTATATCAAAATCCCTTTCAATATATACTTCATCATAAAAATCCAAATCATCTAAAATAATTACATCAAGATCAATACCTATTCGCCCCAAATTTAATTTTAGAAATTGTCCATAATTTATTACCCAATGATTATTCATGGTCTTATAAACTAAAGTGAAAAAAGGTTCGCGACAAACTATTTTTTGCTCTTTTATAATTATAAAATTTGTACTCGAAATTAGTAAAATAATCAATAAAACTGCTTTTTTATTTTTCATACTTTAGTAAATCTCTCTTCTTATTTTTTTTATAAAATAAAATTGATGCAAAAATAATGAATAGGCATAATGAATAATAGGAATTAACTGAAACCGATGAAGAAGTGATATTACATGGATCACAGCAACCATATCGCCAATCAGGAAAACCTGGCGGAAATTTAAAATCAAAACAACTTAAGCTTCCCCATAAGCACATAAACCCCCATGCATAATCATAATTATAACAATAATTTGGCATATTTGAATTGCACCATTTACTTAAATGGGGGGATATTGGAAAATTATTCAAACTCATTTTTCCCCCATGAATTATTTCATTAATTTCTTCACGATCAATAGCATAAGAAATTGCTTTTCGCAAACAATATCCTAGTGAAAAATTAAAATCAGCATCTATTTTATCAGTATCACCAATTAATTCCCTTTCTTCTCTCAAATTAAAACCTATAATACTACAATGAGTTGATAATTTGGATAATATATTAATTGATGGATAATCATGAATATGATTTTCATAATCTAATATTTCATTTGTAGTTCTAGGTAACAGATCTAAATAACCTAAATAAAATTGGTTTTCTCTTTGATTTTCATTTATTATCTTTATATTTAGTATTTCAGGACAATTAATGAAATTGCCAAATCTCGGTTCCCAATTTATAGAAGAGTCTTGTGTTATTTGGGAATCCATCCACCAACAATTTTCAAAAAGTGATAGGCTTGTATAATAATTCTCAAGATAATCTGAGATTTCCATTAAACCTGTACCAAAAGCTTTTTTTGAAAATTCCAACCAAGAATTATGAGCTATATCTGGTGTGATACCATCAATTAACTGACTTTGATTAAGATAATGTTCTGGCAGAATTTTTATCTGAGATAAATCATCGAGATAATTATTGTAAACGATATTATTTGTATATTGAGGATTATTGCCTAAATATATGTCAACTGTTAAAGAATCAACTATTTTAAAGTCAATTAACCATGGTAAAGCATCAACCATTTTATTTAGATATAATGTGAAAAAAACATCTTCAGCATCAAAATATTCATTTGTAAATTTATCTTCAGGATCATCCTGCCATTTAATGCCATCACGTAAAGTCATTCTTACATGACTGTTATTTAGATGGGTCCAATTAGTAGCTAAATGTGGCCAATATGTATAATCATTATCTCGCCAAATAAGAGGATCCATAATACAATCAATTATGAATTTATCAGAGAAAGTTTGGTTATTTGAATGAATAACTGGATTTAAATCGATCCAAGAATTATCAGCAATATTTATTTCATTTTGTGAAATTTGACCTATGTGTGTCCCATCCCAAGAAAGATTTCCCCATGATTGTATTAATCCTTTATCGAAATTGAAACCTTTCAGATTATTATAAAGCAATAAATAATCATTTTCTACAAATAAAGGATAACAAGGAAGTATTTCATCCATTAAATAATATTGCCAGTCCCAACATTGCTCATATCGTTCAGTACTATCTGGTGGATAAATGGTATTTATTTGTTGAATCATCCATTCATTTTTACCAGTTCCTAATTGTTCATCATAATCTAATTCTGTATTATATCCTGAAAAATTTAATGATCCGTTTTCATTGTAAACTATATTTAAGAAAGATCCTATTGATGAATAATCATATTGGATATAACATAGATCGAAATTGTGATACACATATATTAAATCAAAATAGGAATGGTCGAAGAATATTATATCTAGATTTATTCCAATATTAGCTAAATTCTGTTTTATTATTGTCATATAATCATAAGCAATATTATCAAGTGGTGGTACAATAGCTACCAATGAGAAGAAAGGTTCAACACTTCTTATTTTTTTATTTTTTATTTGCAAAAAACATAGGGAAACAATCAAAAGTACTATTATGATTGTTATTTTTCTTTTATTAATTCTTTTCAATCCTATTTTTCCTCCTTTTTAATATTAATAATATAACTACACCAAAAATTCCAATATAATAATAAAAATTAACACTAATTGCTGATGATTCATTTATAGGAGAACAAGCATACTCCCAATCAGGAAAACCATCTGGATATGGAATATTAAAATAATTGCTAAGCATAAATCCAGCAGCACGCATAAAAGCATTACCCCAATCAAGATTGAGACAATATTTACCTATATTAGGATCACACCACTTACCAAGAATTGGTGAAATAGGATAATCACATATTATAGCTTCACCCCCATAAATAACATCATTTATTTCTTCTCTGTTAATAGCATAAGCTATTGCTTTACGTATTGCTAATCCTTTTGATATTTCTGGGAAATCATAACATGGAGTATTATCTCCAATAAACACTGCTGTTTCTCGCAAATTAAATCCTATAAAATCAAAAAAACCAGTTGGTTTTATTTGAATATTAATGTCATTTACTTCTAACCAATCTGAATTTGGTAGATAATTGGATTCTTCATAAAGATCTAATTTTCCTTCATAGAATTCATTTAAAATTGAATTATAACCATAAAAATCATTTCTTATACGAATATGATTTGGTGAATTACTAAAATCACCAAAACGTAATTGCCAATTAAGTAATTCATCATTAGTCATAGATGAATTTAACCACCAACTCTCTGAATTAATAGTAAGAACAGTTTCTTTATATGGTTTATAATGTACAAAGTTAAATAAACCTGTACCAAATGGATTCTCATCAAATTCTAACCAGGATTGATGTGTAATATCTGGTGTTATACTATCTGTTAATTGCGTTTGATTGAGAAAGTGTTCTGGAACAATATTCATTTCTGATAGGTCATCCAAATATTGATTATACAAACTATCTTCTAAGTAATAATCTTCACTAATAATGAGATCAATTGTGTATTTATCTACAATATAGAAATCTTCTAACCAATACCAATCACTACTTTTTATTGAAATTTCCTTGTAACAATAAAGTGTGAAATAAATATCCACAGCATCTAAATATTCATTTGGAAAATCATTTCTAGGATCACTTTGCCATTTTATACCTTCTCGTAATGTTAATCTTAAATGATTTTCCGCTAAATAACTCCAATCTTTGACTATATGAGGCCAATAAGTTAGATCGCTATCTCGCCAAAAAAGTGAATCCATTATGCAATCAATTATAAAATTATCAACTATTCTTAGACAATCAGCATCCCAAAAAGGAGAAAAAATACCACAAACAAAATCAGCATAGACTACTTCATCTTGGCTTATTTGACCATCATGCAAACCATCCCAATTTAACTTCCCCCAAGATTGTAACAAACCATCTTGATAATTATAACCTTCTAAATTATTATAATAATATATTTTATTATTTTGAGTAAAAAGAGGTAACATTGGCAAAATTTTATCCATTAAGTAATTCTGCCATTCCCAACATAACTCATATCTTTCATTGCTATTGGGTTGTATGTAACTATAGATTTCCTGCATATACCACTCATTTTTACCTGTACCTAAAGATTCATCATAATCCATTTCTGTATGGTAACCAAATAAGTTAAGGGTTCCATCTTCATTATAGACCTCTATAAGATAATTACTTAATTCATCCATACCAAAACCAATTGATATGATATCATAATCATAGTAAACAAGTATTGTATTCAAGAAATCCCCCAAATCTTGAACAACTATTTCTATATTAATACCTATACGACTTAAATGTTGTTTAATTAAATTTGCAAAATCAGGATATGGATCTTGATTCAAGACTTTGAAATTTAAAGTAAAATAGGGTTCTATACCTTCTGTTTTTTTTACATTAAAAATAGTAAAACTTGAACTAATCAAAAATATTGTTAAAAATACTAATATGAATGTTTTTTTTCTTCTATAAATCATTTTCATCTCCTTTTATTCCTCCTATAAATGAATATTCCAATTATTCCAAAAATTCCAAAGTAATAATAGAAATTAACTTGTATTGTTGATGAATCATTAGTTGGAGAACAGGCATCCCTCCAATCAGGGAAACCTTCGGGTAATGGTGGACCTCTCCAACATGTATCAAAACCAGCTGTTCTAAGAAATGCACGTGCATAAATGTAATTCTGACAATAAGTTATCATATCTGGATTTAACCATTTGTTCATTGATGAAGAAATTGGATAGTTATTTAATACCATTTCCCCTCCATGAACTATTTCATTTATTTCTTCACGATCTATTGCATAGGAAATTGCTTTTCTAATTGCCAATCCTTTTGTCATATTTGGATAAAGTTCTGTTGGTATTGGATTACCAATAAAATCCCTCATTGGCCGCATATTAAAACCAATTACGCTAAATCGATTAGATATTTTACTCAATATCTCAATTGTATTGTAAATCTCTTGCTTCTTTTCAAATTCGATGATTTCACTCATTTTCCTTGGTAAAACATCAATTTTTCCTAGAAAGAACTCATATTCTCTTTGATTATTTTCTAATATCTTAATGCGAAGTTGTTCTGGTGAATTTAAAAATTCACCAAATCTTGTTTTCCAATTTAAGGAAGCTTCTTGAGTTAATTCAGTATTTAACCACCAACATTCATTAAACAAAGATAATATTAAATCAATATTCTCTCTATAATCTTTTAATTTCATTAGACCAGTACCAAAAGGATTTTTTGAAAATTCAAACCAAGAGGTATGAGTTATATCAGGCGTTTTTCCGTCAATTAATTGAGTTTGATTTAAGTAATGTTCTGGTAGAATTTTTATCTTATATAATTCATCTAAATAATAATCTGCGCCATTAACAAAATTTGTTTGATCATTCTCAATAAAAAGATCTATAGTCTTTGAATCAATTATTTTAAAATCATTTATCCAAGGAAGATTTCCTTTTAATTTATTCATGTATAAAGTAAAGTAAATATCTTCAGCATCAAAATATTCATTTGTAAATTCTTCAGTTAAATCATTTTGCCATTTTATGTTCTCTCTCAAATTTAATCTAACATGATTATTATCTATTTGAATCCATTCTGAAGCTAAATGAGGCCAATAAGTATAGTCACTATCTCGCCAAATGAGTGGCTCTAGAATAAAGCTGGTTATGAAATCATCAGGTGAATAATAGTAATTTGAAATGTTTAAGGGATTAAGATTTGTCCAAGAATTATCAGCTACAACAATTTCATTTATATCTAATTGCCCTTTATGTGTTCCATCCCAAGCAAGTTTTCCCCATGACTGTAATAATCCATCCTGAAAATTGATTCCTTTTAGATTATCATAAATTAAAAGATAATCCTTTTCTGCAAATAAAGGATAACATGGGAGTATTTTATCCATTAAATGCATTTGCCAATCCCAACTTAATTCGTACTTATCTGTATCATCTAATGATGAAATAGAATTTATTGTATTAAGAAACCATTCATTTTTACCAGTTCCTAATTGTTCATCATAATCCATTTCTGTATTATATCCTGAAAAATTCAATGATCCATTTTCACAATAAAAATCTAATGAAGTACCAATTGTTGGATTTTGAAAACCATATATGTAATTAAATGGTAAATAAACTAAATCAAAATCATGAAAGAAAAATATGCTATTGAACCAACAAGAATCATATCCACAGCCATAAACGATCTCTAAATTTATGCCTAATCTTAATAGTTGTTGTTTTATTATCTCCAAATAATTGAATCCTATATCTTTTATTTCTTGTAATCTATGAGGTGATAAAGCTACTAATGTAAAGAATGGATCAATACTTTCTACTTTTTTTTCATTAATAAACAAAAAACTTGTACTAAAAATCATTAAAACTATAATTACTGTTATTTTTTTCCTCTTCCCAATCAAACTAATATACCATCCATTGATGCTAGTTATTTTTAAACTACTTCCAAATATAATATAAACTAAAAAAGTTTATATATTTTTCCATCTTTTTTTTATTTTTTCCTACTTTTCTTAAAGAGAATAACTCAAATTACTACAAAAATGCCCATTTAACAGTATGAATTTACATTAACTGATAATTTTTTATTAGTAGAACATTCATACTCCCAATCAGGAAAACCATCTGGATATGGAATCTCAAAATAAAGATTTAAGGAGAATTGTGCTGCTTGTATAAAAGCATTAGCGCCATCATTATTAAAACATTTTTTCCTAATATTTGGATCACACCATTTGCCCAGAATTGGTGAAATTGGGTAACCACATTTTATAGCTTCACCACTATAAATAAAATCATTTATTTCCCCCCTATTTATAGCAAAGCTATTGCTTTACATATTGCTAATCCAATTATTATTTCTGGAAACTCAGAATATGGACCATAAAATCCAATAAATTCTCCTGTTCTTCGTAAATTAAATCCTATAAAATCAAATATTCTATTTTGATATTATATTCGAATAATTTTAATTTGAATATCACATATGTTTTATGAGGATTAGCAATGGAAGTTATGGAAGCAATAAAAACAAGACGAAGTATTAGGAAATTCAAAGATAAGCTAGTTTCAAAAGAAGATATAGAAGACTTAATACGAGCAGCTATGCAAGCTCCTTCTGCTGGAAATAAACAACCATGGCAATTTGTTGTTATAACTGATAGGAAAAAATTAGATAAAATTCCTGATTTTCACCCATATTCAAAAATGCTTAAAGAATCACCTTTAGCCATCCTAATTTGTGCTAGAGTAGAAACTAGTGATTATTGTGATTATTGGGTGCAAGATTGCTCAGCTGCAACTCAAAATCTTCTATTAGCAGCCCATGCTAAAGGTTTAGGTGCTGTATGGTTGGGTATTTATCCTATTGCTGAACGAATCGATGGTATCAAACAATTATTGAATTTACCGCCTGATATTGTTCCCTTATCACTTAATGCTATTGGTTATCCTGCTGAAAAAAAGGATCCAATTAATCGATTTGACAAAGCACGTATTCATTATGAAGAATGGTAATTGAATTTTTTTGCCCTCACCAATCATTTCATAAATAAAAACACTAATTATAAGCTAATTAATTCTGTTGTGATAAATATGGGGATAACTTTAATCTTAAACACACCAGATTTTACAATTGAAGGGAATATTGTTACTCAAACAATTGAATTGGAAAAAAATGAGTATAAAAATAAAAGCATCAAGCAAGTTGTTTCAAATCATCTTTTTGCTCATTTATTAGAAGGACAAGATGAAATTATTATCAATCAAACACTAGATTTAGTTTTTAGCTTTATCCAACCAGTTAATCTCAAAAAAACGGCTGATTGGTGGGATCAACCTTTTGAAACATTAATTGCTAAAAATACAAATGAAATACAGCTTGATTTAGAATTCAGCCAAGAAGGTTTATCTTTTATAAAACAAATGCAATAATTCTGTTCTTTTTTTTAAAAAAAAATCTCATTATATAGACAATATTTAATTTATGTTAAATCATTTTTTTTACAAAATTCTCTTTTAGTGATTAAGATGGAGATGGCAATTAAAAAAGAGGTAATTGAGAAATATGATACTCCTTGTTTAATTTTAGGAGTTACTGAACCTGCTAATGAAGATTCTTTAGTTGGTATGTATTCACAAGCTTTAAGAAAGTTAATCAAAGAAATCATCGATCTTGAAAATTTTAATGGTGAATCTGAACAACTTATCTTTACATATACTCAAGATGTAATTAAAGCAAAGAGAGTACTTATAGTAGGATTAGGAAAGGAAGATGATCTTACTATAGAAAGTATACGAAAAAATCTTGGGTTTGCTTCCAGAAAAGCTCGTGATCTCAATGTGAAAAAAATAACAGTCTATTTTGATTGTTTTAAAAGAAAAGATTTCGATACTAAAGAAGTAATTGAAGCACTTACTCAAGGAATAGTAATGGGTAGTTTTCAAAATTTAAAATATCGAACAAAGGATTTGGATAAATATAAACACATTGAAAGTCTAACTATTGTAAGTTCTGAAGTCGATGAAAAAATCATGAATGAAGGTTTAACTTCAGGTGTAATTATTGCTAAAGCAGTTAATTATTGCAGGGAATTAGCATGGGGTCCTGCAAATGATATTACTCCAACAAAATTAGCTAGCGAAGCAATTAGATTAGAAAAGAAATATGATATCAAAACAACAGTTTTTGATCGAAAAAAATCTGAAGAAATTGGATTAACCAGTTTCCTTGCTGTTGCCAAGGGTACAGAAGAGCCACCAAAATTCATTATTATGGAATATGGAAATGAACTCAAAAATGTTGAAACTATAGCTCTAATAGGTAAAGCTATTACTTTTGATTCAGGTGGATTAAGCATCAAATCAAGTAGCAATATGGGATTAATGAAGGCAGATATGACTGGAGGAGCTATTGTTATTGCAACTATGGAAGCTATCGCACAGTTAAAACCTAAAGTTCGTGTTATAGGTATTGTTCCAGCAACAGATAATATGCCCAGTGGTAAAGCTTATCATCCCGGCGATATTATTAAAAGCTATAGTGGCCAAACAATTGAAGTCATAAGCACTGATGCGGAAGGAAGAATGATTATAAATGATGCCCTAACTTATGCTGCTCGTAATTATAAACCAAAAGCAATGTTTGATTTTGCTACACTAACAGGTTCTATGATGGTTGCGCTAGGTAATCATGCTATAGGTTATTTTGCCAATGATGATTCTTTAGCTGAGCTCCTTGAACAAGCATCAAAAACAAGTGGCGAAAAAATTTGGAGATTCCCCCTCTGGGATGTTTATGACAAACAACTTGAAAGCGATATAGCTGATTTTAAACATACAGGTGGCAGACCAGGTGGAGCAATTACTGCAGCAAGATTTCTTAGCAAATTTGTTGAAGAAGTTCCTTGGATACACATGGATATTGCAGGTTATTCCGATTCAGAATGCGATGATGGCTATAATCCAAAAGGAAGTAAAGGACCTGCTGTACG